>CABKMX010000038.1 GCA_902373595.1 uncultured Christensenellaceae bacterium | reverse complement strand
CTCTTTCTCAGCCGCTCGAGGCTGTCCACGCGTTTCAAGGCGGAGACGGGCAAAAACCTGTCCGATTACATCGCGGAAGAGCGAATCGAAGAGGCAAAGAGGCTGCTCGTCTACACCGACAAATCTCTCTCCGCAATCAGCGCGCATCTGCGCTTTTCGTCGCAGAGCCACTTTTCGCGCACATTCAAAAAATTCACGGGGCGCACTCCTGCCGACTACCGCGAAAACCCGCCCAAATAGCACCGTCTCAATTCCGTACGAAAACATCTTGCCTTCTTTGCGTTAATGCAACTCTTGCAACGCCGAATCGCAGACGCACAGACTTTCGATTGGCAATTGCGCGATTTGGGCTTGATAATCGGTGCGATTTACTGTATAATATCTTACGGAGGCAAAAATGAACAAGGCTTTGCTCAAAAAATATGCCGAGCTCGTCGCACGCATCGGCGCAAACGTCGGCAACGGCGACAACGTTTTGATCAACTCCTCGTTGGAGGGGGTCGACCTTGCGCGCCTTGTATGCGAAGAATGTTACCGCTTGGGCGCGCGCAAAGTGCACGTCAACTACAACGACCGCACAATCTCGCGCCTCAAGATGCTCAACGAAAGCGTCGAGACGCTGACCGATATCCCCTCTTTTGTCGCGGATATGAAGAACTCTTTCACCGATCCCGACTGCGTCGTCATTCAAATATTGTCCGACGATCCGCACCTCTACGACGGGGTCGAACCGCGCAAACTCGCCGAATATTCCAGGGCTGCCGACAGGGCGTTCAAGCGCTATTACGACTGCGCGATGACCAACAAGATTCGTTGGACATTGTGCGCCGTCCCGTGCCGCGCTTGGGCAAAGACCGTCTTCCCCGACGACACCCCTTCCGTTGCCGAAAGCAAACTTTGGGGCTTGATTGTCAAGACGATGCGCCTCGACAAGCGCGACGCAATCGCCGCATGGGAAGAACATTGTTCAAATTTGACCGCGCGCTCGGCTTGGCTTACCGAACAAAAATTCACCGCTTTGCACTACTCCAACTCGCTCGGCACCGACCTCACCGTCGGCATGCCGGAAGGCTACTACTTCTCCGGCGCGCGCGAGCCTGCGCTCTGCGGCAAGTACTTTTGCGCGAATATGCCGACCGAAGAGGTCTTCTCTCTTCCCGACCGCAACCGCGTAGACGGCGTAGTCTATGCCTCCATGCCTCTCGTCCACGACGGCAACATCGTCGACAAGTTTTGGCTTAAATTGGAAAAGGGACGCATCGTCGACTTCGGCACCGAACGCGGCGAAGAGATTTTGCGCAACGTCATCGAGACGGACGAGGGCTCGCACTACTTGGGCGAGGTCGCTCTCGTCCAATACGACTCGCCGATACGCGCGTTGAACACGCTCTTCTTCGACACTCTCTTTGACGAGAACGCCGCCTGTCACCTCGCGATCGGGCAGGCGTATCCGCTGATTGAGGGCGCCGATTACATGACCAAAGAAGAACTGATTGCCCGCGGCGCAAACTCCTCGAACGAACACGTCGACTTCATGATCGGCACACGCGATTTGAACATCGACGGGATCAAACAAGACGGCTCCGTCGTCCCCGTGTTCAGGCACGGCAACTTTGCATTCGACCCGACAGGAGGGAACACATGAACAGTTGGTGGATCTATCCGCTCTGCGCCTACATCCTCGTCTGCGCAATCGCCACGGGCGCGTTTTACGTCAACGAAAAACGCGTTTGGGCGTGCATTTTCAAGCTCGCCGCGTCGGTCGGCTTTATGTTGATCGGCATTCTCTCCGCCTTTTCCAACCCCGAACACCTGCGCTACTCCGCAATCGTGCTGTCGGGCTTGGTGTTCTGCACCGCCGGCGACGTCATGCTGATGCTCAAAGAATTGTTCGAAGAAAAATTCGCAATTCGCTTTATGCTGGGCGGCGTCCTCTTCTTCGGCGCGGCGCAAGTCCTGTTTTCGGCGGCAATGATCGCCGATGTCGGCAAGTTCAACTTCTGGCTTTTGCCCTTCCTTGTCATTGTTCCGCTCGGAATATTGCTGTTCCACCGCATGCACGTCGTCACCCTCGACAAGTACGGCATCGTCATGATCATCTACGGAGCTTTGATCTCGATGGCGTTCCTCAGCGCGCTCAACGGCTTCATCGCGCTCCGCAGCGACTTCTACATCGCAATGCTGTTCGCGCTTGCGTTCTTCATGATCTCCGATTCCGCGCTGCTCTATACCTATTACGGCGCGGATATCAACCTCAAACGCATGCTCAATTATATCGTCATGGTGTTCTATTACATCGCGATGATCCTCATCAGCTTCTCCGTCACTCTCAAGGTTTGACGCAAAAAGTTTGATTTGCGTCAAAAAAAGTGATGCAAAACGATAGACAAACGCAAAAAGGTATGATATTATTATGATACTTTGACGGCTCTGTGGTCAAGCGGTTAAGACTCAGCCCTCTCACGGCTGCTACCCGGGTTCGAATCCCGGCAGAGTCACCATTACGGCGCATAACAATGCGCCGTTTTTGTTTGCCGGGATTCTCCCCGGGTCACCTTGCTTTTCGCAAGGTGCTACCCGGTGCACGCTCGCGTGCCTCGACACTTCCGTGTCTCGCCATCCCCTATCGGCGCTCGCTGTAAGGCGAATCCCGGCAGAGTCACCATTACGGCGCATAACAATGCGCCGTTTTTGTTTGCCGGGATTCTCCCCGGGTCACCTTGCTTTTCGCAAGGTGCTACCCGGTGCACGCTCGCGTGCCTCGACACTTCCGTGTCTCGCCATCCCCTATCGGCGCTCGCTGTAAGGCGAATCCCGGCAGAGTGCCTCGTGGAGGCGGCATAGTTGCAGCTCGCTGCTCTTTCGTCCTCCGCAAGATGCATTTCACGTGGCTTTTCGGCTGTTGCTTCCGTACTGCACTTCATGGTTTCGCTTGAACATATTCGCGTTTTAAGCTTTCTTTCTGTGCGGACAGCCGTCCCCTATCGGCAATCGCCGTAAAGCCGAATACGGCAATGTCCTCGCGAAACAGCTCAATTTCGGCGCGCTGCTTTTTTCGCGCTTTTTCGCGGCGGCTGCGCGCAACCTTTCGGCTCTTACCGTGCGCAACGTGTTGACAAGGTTGACAAAGCGGCTCTATAATATTACAATAAAATAAAGGCGTGCGTATGCGCGCTGTGGAGCAAACATGACAGATAGAAAATATATAGTTATTCTCGGCGACGGCATGGCGGATATGCCGGTCGACGCCTTGGGCGGAAAGACACCTTTGGAAGTGGCTGACAAACCTCATATCGACGCGCTTTGCGCCAAGGGCGAACTCGGGCTGGTCAAGACAGTCCCCGACGGAATGAAACCGGGCAGCGACGTCGCCAACCTCGCGGTTATGGGCTATCCGCCTGCAAAGTTTTACAGCGGCAGATCTCCGCTCGAAGCGCTCAACATGGGCGTTGATCTCGCCGACGACGACATCGCGGTCAGGTGCAACCTCGTCACCCTTTCGGACGACGAGCCTTACGAGCGCAAGACAATGGTCGATTACAGCGCGGGCGAGATCTCGAACGCCGAGGCGAAAACCTTGATTGAGTTCATCCAAAGCAAGCTGGGCGGGCACGGCGTCGACTTCTACAACGGCGTCAGCTATCGCCATTGCATGGTCAAGCACCACGCGTCTTTGGGCACAGACCTCACCCCTCCGCACGACATCTCGGACAAGTGCGTGGACGGACACCTGCCCAAGGGATTGTACGGCGAAGAGATGCTCACAATGATGAAGAAGTCGTACGAGCTGCTCAAGGATCATCCCGTCAACATCGCGCGCGTCGCCGCAGGCAAACACCCTGCCAACAGCATTTGGCTTTGGGGAGAGGGCACGCGCCCCGCGCTCAAACCGTTTGACGAGTCCTTCGGGCTCAAGGGCGCAGTCATCAGCGCGGTCGACCTGGTCAAGGGCATAGGCGTCGGCGCAAAGATGAAGATTGTCGAGGTCGACGGCGCGACGGGCACCTATGAGACCAACTTCGACGGCAAGGCAAAGGCGGCGATAGACACGCTGCTGAAAGACGGCAACGACTATGTCTACATTCATATGGAAGCTCCCGACGAGTGCGGACATCAAGGCGACCTCGAGCACAAAATCCTGTCAATCGAATTGATTGACGCCAAGGTCGTAGGTCCGATATGCGACGCGCTCAACGCCGCGAAGGTCCCCTTCTCGATGTTGATTATGCCCGATCATCCCACTCCTCTCAAGCTCAAAACGCACACCGCCGACCCGGTGCCGTTCGTGCTCTACGTCTCGGACGACGAGAGGTCGGGCTTCGCTCGCACCATGAACGAAAAGACAGCCGCGGCGTCAGGCGTCTACTATCCCGACTGCCGCGAATTGATCAGCAAATTCCTCGGAGGTAAACATTGATGGACGACAACAAGACCCCGGACGTCGACGAAAAGGAGACCTCTCCCTCTTCGGTCAACGACGCCGTGTTCGTCGAGCCCGACGAAGATACGCCCCCTCAAGAGACCGAGTCTGTCGACGCACAAAGTGCCGATGATGAACACGGGCAGGAAAATTCGGAGCAAGAAGCCGAGACGGCGGACGCCTCCGAACAAGAGGAAACCGCCTCGGAACAAGAGGAGAATCCGGCTCAAACCGACAGCGCCGAAGAATCCTCGTCCGGCGGCGAAGAGCAAGCTCCGTCCCAAGACGAGCCCGAGCCTCAACCCAAACAGCGCAAGAAGATGTCGCCGCGCCAAAAGAAGCGTGTTGCGATTGCATGCGTCGCGGCGGTGCTGGTCGTCGCGATCGTGCTGGGCATCGCTCTGCCGATTTACTTCATCAACAAGGACAAGATCTTTGTCAGCAGCGCAGAGGACTTCCTCAACTATGACGACGGCACCTACTTCGTGCTCGAAGACGACCTGACCGTGGACGGCGACGTCACAATCGGCAGAGGCTATGCGCTCGACCTCAACGGGCACGCGCTGATCGTCAACGGCACTCTCACGTTTGACAACCCCGGCACCGGCGAAGCCGCGGTCGGCACTCTCAAAAAGGGCGCGTGGACGGGCGCGGGCAGCATTGACGCGGACAACGTAGTCATCGTCGCGCCGAGCGGCTCGTTCAGGCTGTGCGCTCCCCTTACGGTCGGCAACCTGTCGACGTCCGAGGGCACGCGCGCCGGCAAGCTGTTCTTTGACGGCTCGATTGTCTGCAACGGCACAATGTCCGTATCCGCCGCCGAGGCGACCTTCGGCGCCAACGTCTCGTTCGGCGAAGGAGACGCGGCGCAGGCGATCTTCACCGACGTCGATTCACTCACAATCAACGGCGCAATGACGTCGGCGGTCGAGGACGCCCCTGCTCGCGTCACCATGGACGACGTCACCGCGCGAATCAATGCCGGCGGCGCAATCGACGAGCTTACGCTCAAGGGCGGTTCCAAGGTCGTCTCGTTCGGCGCAATCGGCACCGCGCGCTCCGAAAATGGCGAAACGCCGGACACTCTTGTCCTGGTCGACAACTTCACCTGCGGCGCGGTAATCGACGTCGCCGAACTCGCGATTGAATTGCGTGACGGCAACGACGTCAACGTCACCTACACCGACGGCGACGGCGCTCCGACATACATTCGCAGGCTGGAAACTCCGCTCGACATCAACGTCAACCCCGACACCGACAAGCTGGTCGCCGCGGTCTCCGAAGTAGGCGGCGCAATCGGCTATCAATTCTCCGTCGACGGCGGCGAATGGCTGAGCGCCGAAAACGGCTCGCACGAGTACGACATCACCGAGCTGCTCCGCTCCAACACCGGCACGCACACGATATCGGCGCGCGCGGCAGGCAACTACTCCTACGACGACCCGTTCAACCTCGATCCCGACGGCGACGGCGTAAAATCGGAATTTCTGTATTTGAGCGGCGAGAGCATCAGCTGCGAGTACGTATATCAAATCGTGCTCTCCACCCCGACCGAGCTGACAATCACCGAAAAGGCGGGCGCAGACGGCGCGACAAACTATGTGCTGACGTTCGCCAACGTCTCGTTCGCGGACTACTATTCCGTCCACGTCAACGGCGTCGACATCGGCAGACAGGACGCGAGCGACGGCGAGTTTATGAGCGTCACCCTCAGCGGACTCAAGGTCGGCTCCAACTCGATACGCGTGACCGCGCACAGCGACAATCCCGACATCCTGCCGTCCGACGAGGCGATGACCTCTTTGATTGTGCAGAGCAAGCTTGCCCTGACCGCCGAGTCGGTGAACGCCGTCTATGACTCCACAACCGAACTGACGACCGTCACCATCACCGCCCCGGAAGGCGCAACCGTGTTCAAGGTGGAATACACCTTGACCGATTCGCAGGGCGCGGCTCAAAAGGCGACGCTCTATACCTCGTCGACATCGGTCAACATTCGCGGCCTCTCTTCCGGCAGCGAGATAACGGTCACCGCAATCGCAGGCGGCTACTATGCCGATTCGGATGCAATCACGGTCAACGTCAAGACCGCTTGACGACATTCGCTCAAACCTCCCCCCGCTCAAGCGGGGGATTTTTTTGCCTCGCGCGCCCGAAATATTGCGTAAAAAGCGCGCTCTTTGCGAATCGAATTCAACTCGTTCCGCGGCAATGTTCACCGCACGCCTCTTCAATCAAAGTTGCCGCTTCATTGCCGTCGCGCCGTCTAGTGCAACGAATTTTGTGAATGTGCAAAATGTTTTTGACAAACCGCAAGATATGTGTTATCATTATCTCACTTGATTGATACGGAGAAATACCCAAGAGGCCGAAGGGGCTCCCCTGCTAAGGGAGTAGTACGGGAAACCGTAGCGAGGGTTCAAATCCCTCTTTCTCCGCCACCGCTTCGGGCATCGGCCTAAAGCGATCCAAAAAAGGGAGTTTGGCGCACATGCCACTCCCTTTTCTTTGTCTCGCGTCTTCGCCGTGCCCTCCGCTTCGCTTCTATATCGGGCACCGACCGAGTGACGCTCGTGCGCTGCGGCATATTCATGCCGCTCCGTTCCCTATCGGCACTCGCTATTCCGTCGCTCACAGGTTCGCTCCTCTCAAATCCCTCTTTCTCCGCCAAGCTTGACCTCAACAAATCATCACGTTTGTTGAGGTCTTTTGCTTGGCGCAGCAAGAGGGATGCTCCTCGCCGCCGCGTTCTCTTTCCCGCTTTTCTTCGCTCCCCACACCTTTTCTTCACACCCATATCTCGCGGCGTGCGAGGTGCACGCTCGCGCGCCTCGGCAACGTATTGCCTCGCCGTGCCCTATCGGCGCTCGCTGCAAGGCAAATCTGTTCCTATAAATTTGATTACTCCCTTTGTATATAACACATTACGTCTTTATACTTCTCGCATATACCGTGGATGGGAATTTCTCCGTCGTTTGACACGGCATTATACGTTTTGCAACTACTGTAATCCGGCAATCCATAAATGTGATAAGTTTGCGTTATTTTGATATTAAAATAATCCCACTTGTAAACGTTTACGATTCCTAGTTTATTTTTCGACAGCCTTTGATCTCGTTTGGACATCAAAAGAGCGCGATCCCTTTCGGGACCGCGCTCCGATTTCGCCAAGCGCTTATTCTTGCGTATCGGTCGCCACCTTTTCGTACAGCGATATGCTCCTCAGCACGGGGTTGGAACGCGACTGCTTAATCGTGATGCGGACGGTGTCCGTCGTCGGTGCGTTCTCGAACATCAATATGCGGCGGTTGCCGATGATCGTGCTGTCGCCGATCAGCTGCCACTTGCCCGTCTCGGAATTGCGCACCCACACCTCGAACTCCTCGACGCGCTGGGACGAACGCTGATCTTCGCGCAGGTCTATCCTGCCGAGCTGTCCCGGCTCGTCGAGCTTGATCTCGATGACATACTCGTTGTTCTCCTTGCTCAGCGTATAGCCGTCGTAGGTGCTCTCGTTGAACAGATTTGAAACCTTCGTCGGGTCCAATGGCTTCATATCCGTGCCGTCGCCGACGCTTATGCTCTCGACCGACATAGGATTGGACATGCTCGCCTTGATTGCGTCGCCCATCTCCTTGAGCCTTGCGACGTCCTCGTCGGGAATGAGACCCTTCTTGTCGGGAGTGACGTTGAGCAAAAGGCTGCTGTTGCCGCCGACCGCCTTGTAGTAGATCTGGAG
>CABKMX010000037.1 GCA_902373595.1 uncultured Christensenellaceae bacterium | reverse complement strand
AGCGTGCATAGGCTGCCGCAGCTGCGAGAGAGTGTGCCCTCAGGGCATCAAGATATCCGAGATGATGAAAGACTTCTCGGCAAGACTGAAAGCATAAAGGAGTACATATATGTTGATCGAAACCGTATTGGAAAGAAAGAGAGCAAAGTCGGAAGTCAGACTGACCGTCAAGGCGGCGGTCGCGGCGTTTGTGATTGCGCTCGCGGTCGCGCTTCCGCAGATAGTACACCTCACAGCCGGCGCGTCGGGAGGAGTGCGGTGGCTGCCGATGTACGCGCCGATATTGCTGGGCGGATGTCTGCTCGGCTTCAAGTGGGGGCTGGGAGTCGGGATAGCCGCGCCTATCGTGAGCTTTGCGATCACTTCCGCGCTCGGCAGCGCGATGCCGGCGGCGGCGAGACTGCCGTATATGATCGTCGAACTCGCGGTGTTCGCGGCGGTGAGCGGTGCGTTCTCAAAACTCATAGTCCGCAACGCTTGGGCGGCGTTCCCGGCGGTTTTGCTTGCCGAAGTCGCCGGCAGAGCGGTGTTTCTTGCACTCGCGGCAATCTTCCAAGGCGTCTCTTCGCTCGACGCGGCGACGGTGTGGAGCCAGATCCAAAGCGGTCTGCTCGGCATGGTGTTGCAGGCGGTCGTCGTGCCGGCGATCGTGATCGCACTGCGCGCGGCGTTGCTGTCGGACAGCAAAAAGAGCGAGTGAGAAAAAGCATGATTTTCGGAGCCCGTGTCGATAATGCGCTATGACATCCAAGATCTGAAACGGCTCGTCCGCGACGGTCACACCGTTGCGGCGAGCGACGGAGAGAGGCTTTTGACCTCTTGCGAGAGGGGGATAAAGCCGCTCGTGCAATGGTTGGACGACGGGGTCGGTCTTGCCGGGTTTTCGGTCGCCGACAAGATCGTCGGCAGGGCGGCGGCGATGCTCTATATCCGCCTCGGCGCGGCGTGCGTATGGGCGCAGGTGATGTCGAGCGGAGGCAAACGGACGCTTGAAGAGCATGGCATCGTCTCCGAATGTGAGGTCGAAACGGAGAGGATAATCAACCGTCTCGGCACCGGGATGTGCCCGATGGAAGAGGCGGTGGAAGGCATTGACAATCCGCTCGAAGCGGAGCGCGCAATCAGGCGAAAGTTGAGCGATTTGAGCAAGAGATAGCCCTTTAGGGCATACCGCCTTCGGGCGGTTTTTTTATGCGGAGAAAAGGCGCACCGCGACGACGGTGGAATCGTCTTTTGCGCCGTGTTCGGTCGCGAGCGCAAGCAGTTTGTCGCACAGCTCTTGAGGGGAGATGTTGTCGGTGCGCGTCAAGATGAGTTTGATGCCGTCCGCGCCGAGTGCGTCGGCGACGCCGTCAGAGACCATGACGACGCAATCCGTCGGCGAAAGCATGCGGCTGACGGTGTAAGGATGCGCCTCTTCGACAATGCCGATGGGGAGAGCGGACGGCTCGATGACGTCGACGATGTCGGCGCGTTTGACGAAACTTTGCACTCCGCCAAGTTTGACAAAGTGGGCGATTGCCGTCTCGAGGTCGAACACGCACAGATCGAGCGCGGCGAAGTCGTCGCTCTCTTTGAGCATGAGCATGCGGTTGATCATGTTGAGAGCGGCTTCGTCGCCGAAGCCTGCGTTGTAAAAGTGCTCGACCATCGCAAGAGTCGAGGAACTCTGTTCGGCGGCGTGACTGCCGCTGCCCATGCCGTCGCAGACGGCGACGAAGAGTTTGTCTCCGCCGAGCTTGCGCACGGTGCGGCTGTCGCCGTTGCCGTCCGAGCCGAATTTGCGCGCGCTCGCCTCACCGTAGATTGCGCCGTAGCGCGGCAGCGGACGGTACGCTATCGAGACGCGGTCGCCGCCTGCGGGGCGAGGTGCGCCGTCGCGCTGCATTTTGCGGCAGAAGACCTCGTCGACAGTCTTGTCCAAAAGCGCCTTGTCCCGATCGGAGCGGCGCACCGTCAACGACGCGCGCAGATCTCCGTTCCTGCCATAGGTGACCGCCTCTGTGCATACGATGTTGCGATAGCCCAATTTTTCGATGAGCTCGTCTTCGCTGTCATTCATTGCGACGCCCTCGTTGACGTCGTCCGCGACCGCGCTGATCATATTTCCCACGCCGTACATTTGCTCGGCGATTACGCGTCTGGCGAGGTCGAGTTTTCGCGACGTCTCTTCGCGTCTGCGACAGCGAACCGCCGCGGCGTTGCACTCGTTGACAAGGGCGTCGACGCGGTCGCACCGCGAAAGCACGAACGGCGGCATATCCTGCGGAGCCGCGCCGCTTTGCGACAGCGCGGCGGAAGCTGCGGCGGCGAACAGCGACGACGTGTCGCCTCCGAGTGCGCGTTGACAGTTGTCGCGCGAAGGACAGCGCGCGCAGACGCGCAGCATTACGTCCTGAGCGACCTGCCGGGGCGCGGACATGCGCGTTTCGGGACGGTCGCCGCTTACGGAGAAGTTTTTGCCCATTTCGTAAAACACGCCGGCAACGCCGTTGAGCCGCGCGAACACCTCGCTCCTGCCGTGCGCGAGGATTCGCTTTGCGCTCGCCGCCCTGTCTTCGGGGGTGTAGACCGCGAGGTGCGCGCGTACCTTCTTGGGCAAGAGAAGGAAGCACAGTCCGCCGACAGTCAACGCCAAGACGTGAAGCAAGGTGTAGGGATATGCCTCCGTCAGAGCTCCGACCAAAAAGTCGGCGACCATGACGGACGCAAAGGAGAAAAAGCAGGGCAGCTTGCGGAACGCGCATGCGGTGACGTACATTGCGACCGCGGCGCCGCAGACGGCGAAGTCGAGCGCGGCAATCGCTCCGCCCGTTCCCATGCAAAATGCAATCAGCAGTCCTGCCGGGGTGGAGAAAGAGCGGAGCGACGCAAGGACAATCCAGCCGAAAAGCGCGAAAAAGGGAGGGAATCCGAATACATCGAGGCGGTAAAGGCCTATGCTCAACGCGATGAGGACGACTGCGCCGCCGATTGTCTCGTCCGAACTGAGGCGGTTTTTGACGCCGCGCACAATCAGGGCGTAGCCGATTACGGTGGCGCAATAGCACAGCAATTGATTCGCGGCGACCGATGCGATTGCAAGCCGCAGAGGGAAGCCGGGGGACAAAAAGAAAAATGAGGGCAATTGACCAATCATCGCATATATGTTGGCGGCGAGCATCCCCATCGGACGCGCGGCGAAATAGTGGAGCGCTTTTGCAACGCCGAGCAAAACAATAGGCGCCGCGCAGCAGATCAGTCCTTTGACGGAGGAGTCGGCAAGCGCATTTGCGGCAAAGTACATCGGCGAGATGAGAAAGTAGTCGCAGCGGCAAAAGATGAGCGCGACATATATGCCGAGCGACAGCCCTGTCATGCCGTCGTAGATCTTGGCTTCGGATGAGAGGAAGAAGGGGACAATCGACAGCAGATAGAGCGCGATTTCCCCCGTTCGGGAACGTGAGAGTTTCATGACTCGATTATAATACCGCGTGCGCGGCGCAAAAGGGCTAAAGAGGGCGAAAGAGGACGAAAATTCGTATAACAAACGCGCGGCGGCGCACACCAAAGTTATGATAAAACTCGAAGAGACGATATCTGCGCTCAAAGAAGAGTTCGGCGACGCGGCGGATTTGATAGTGATGCGGTTCAGGGCAATGGGCGCGGATTGCGCGTTCGTATGGCCGGACGGAATCATTGACAAAGAGGTATTCGAGCTCAACATAGTGCGCCCGTTGAAAAGCTGTCGGAAAGAGGTCAAAACCGGAGACATATCGACTGTTTTGGCGCAGAAGACGCGGCCCACGACGCCGATAGAAGAGATAGGCGAAGAGGAAATCGCCGGCACCGTCGCAGGCGGAGACATCGTGTTGATTGTCGACGGCGCGCCGTCCGCATACGTCTTTTCGGAACGCAAATATTCGGTGAGAGCGATTGCCGAGCCGCCGGTCAGCAACGTGCTGCGCGGTCCGCGCGAGGGCTTTGTCGAGGACATGAAGACCAACATGACGATGATACGCCGCCGGCTGCGCACGCCCAAATTGAGGCTCAAGGTGAAGACGGTGGGGAGATTGAGCGGTACCTCGGTATGCTTGGTCCACATTGACGGGGTTGCCGATCCCAAAGTCGTCGCCGAGGTCGAGCGCAAGGTGGACTCAATCGACATCGACGGCGTGGTCGAGGCGGCGTACATCGCTCGTTATCTCGAGGACGACAACCGCTCTCTGTTCGAACAGGTCGGCTCGACCGAGAAGCCGGACATTGCGACGGCAAAGTTGCTCGAGGGCAGGGTCGCGGTGATTGTCGACGGTTCGCCCGTCGTCTTGACGGTGCCGTTCGTGATGTTCGAGCACCTTCAGTCGGCGGAGGATTACTACATCAAGAGCTATCGCGCAACGCTGTTGCGGTGCGTGCGGATTATGGCGTTGGCGATTGCGATATTTTTGCCCGCGGCGTATGTCGCTTTGCAAGAGTTTCAATATCAAATGTTTCCGCTCAAATTCCTGATTACAATCATGAATTCGGTCTACGGGATACCTTTGACGCCGACGCTCGAGATGCTCGTCGTACTGACGGTGTTCGAGATTCTCAGCGAGGCGAGCGTGCGCATGCCGCGCTATATCGGCACCGCGCTGTCGATAGTGGGCGCGCTCATTTTGGGCAACATTGCGGTGTCGGCAGGGCTGTTGTCCATGCCGACGGTGCTGATTATATCCGTCTCGACAATCGGGATGTATTGCGTGCCGGACGAGGCGAACACCGCGTCGGTATTGCGCTTGACGTTTGTCGCGGTCGCAGGGGTCATGGGGCTTTTGGGCGTCATACTCGGCGCGGTCGTGCTGATCGCCTATCTCGCCGATCTGCGCAATTTTGGCACGTCCTATCTCGCGCCGTTCGCGCCGGCGCTGCCCGGCGATTGGAAGGACGCGTTCTTCAAGGGCAGTCTGACCGAGCAGACTACGCGGCCCGAAAGCGTGCCCAACGTCAATCACAGGAGGATGAGATGAAGAGAGGAACGACTTCGACAAGCGCCTATCCGTCCCAGATCGCCGCGCTGGCGTTCATCGCGTCGGTGACGTTCAAGGTATTGATGCTGCCGCGCTATTTTGCAGGCGAATGCGGCAGGCAATTTTGGATTGCGGCGGCAATAATGATTGCGCTCGACGTCGCGGTGTTCGCGTTTGTCTACAAGATCGCGTGCGCGGGCGGACTGCGATCGCTCGACATACCGCTCGCGGTCAAGAATACGGCGATCGTTCTCGCGGTCGTCGGCAGCGCGTTCAAGGCGGTGCTGTTCTGTTCGGAGACGGTCGCCTATGCGGCGACGACGTTGTTCGACGTGGGGCTTTGGAGGCTGGTGCTTGCCGGACTCGTGCCCGCGCTCGCCTATATCGCCTACAAGGGATTCAACGTGATCGCACGCGTTGCGCAGGTCGCGGTATGGCTGGTCGGCGCGGTCGTCGTGCTCAACATACTGCTTGCCGACTTCAACGGCGATCCTGACGCGGTGCTGCCGATTATGCCCGACGCCGGGGTGCTGACGGCGTGCGACAAGTACCTGTTTTGGTTCGGCGATTTCACGCCGTTGATGTTCTGTTCGGTCGTCGTCGATATGCGCAGAAAACACGTGCCCGTGTTGATATTTCTCGCTTTCATAGCGTTGTTCACGATAGGATTCACCGTCGCTTTGGCATGCGTTTTCGGCGGAGGGACAACCTATGCGTCGTTTGCGTTTGCCAAGCTTTCGGTGTTCAACAAGCTGTCCAAATTGCTCGGCGCGCTCGACTTTCCGGTCGTCAGCGCGTGGCTGATTATGGCGACGATAAAGCTGTCGCTGTTGGTGACGACCATTGCCGAGGGAACCGCGCATTTCGTCGGGCACAGAGGCGCGGCGGCGGTGATCGCGGCGGTCGTTGTCGGGCTTGTCTGCAAGCTTGCGGTCGGCAACGTCGGCGCGGCTCACGATTTCTTCACGGGCGGAGTGCGCTATCTCGCTGCAGTCGTCGAATACGCGGTGCCGATGGTCGTGTACGCGGCGTGGGAGCTGTCGCGCCGAAGACGTCAAAGGAGGGCATACGCATGAAGCTCAAACCGTCGGCGCGCAAATGGCTGGTGATACCGCTGCTGTTTGTGATGTTCGCACTGCTGGGCAGTCTGTCGTCGGGGATAAATCTGCTCGACCGTGCGATAGTGGTCGGGGTCGCGCTGGACGGCGCGCCGGGAGATTTGACGTTGACCGCGCAGATTGTAGTGCCGCAAAACGGCGGTACCGCGTCGGGCGGAGACAAATTCGCAATCTTCCGCAGCGAGGGCGCGACCGTCGCCGAGGCGGTCGAGAACCTGTCGCTCGGGTCGGGATTGAGGGCGTCGTTTGCGCATACGGACGTGATATTGTTCGGGACGGACTTGCTCAAAGCAGGGCCGCAGGAGACGCTCGAATACATCTTCAAGTCTGATCTCGTCCGCGACACTGCGCTTCTCGTCGCCGTTCCCGGCGAAGCCGGCGAATTGCTCAAGACAAAGTTGACCGTGGGCGAGTCGGTCAGCTATCACCTGCTCGAAATGTTGCAGTCCAACCGCGATGAAGCCGGACAAAATCCGATGACGTTGCAGCGCTATTACTTCGATTGGTTCACGCTGGGCGGAGCGAGCTATATGCCGCTCGTCACCGCGATTGAGGAAAAGGACGGTTCGATTGCGCCCGACGCGACGGACGACGCCTATCGCCTGGAACTGACCGACACCGTCGTGATGACGCGCGAGGGCTATGCGCTGAGGCTGGACGGCGAGGAGAGCAAGGGGTTGTCTTACGGCACCAAGCGCATCAACAGTGGTACGATCCCCTACGAGGACGGGGACGGCAGGCGGCTGGACGCGGTGATCTTGGATTCGCATCCCGACTTCGTTGCGGTCGGAGAGAGGGAAGCGAAGCTCGAGTTGACGGTGATGTGCCGCCCGGCGGAGAAGCCGCATTCCGAGGGCGGCAGGCAGGTCGGAGTGCTCGACGAGAGCGCGGTCGAGCAGATTGCGGCGGCGATAGAGGACAGAGTCAGGGCGTGTTTCGAGGCGTGCCGCGAAAAGGATTGCGACGTCTTCGGACTTCGCGAGGTGCTGTACCGCCGCTACGGCGCGAAGATAAGAGCGGAGGGGGACGGACTTTTGCGCCGAATCGAATTGACGGTCGACGTACACGTTTTCACAAAATGATGCCGCGCGGTTTGACTTGAGCGCGCGCGCGTGCTATAATCGTCGTATGCAAAGCGAGGCATTGAACACGACAAAAGGCGCGCTCGGCGGCAGACGTTCCCGCATTTGGGAGCTTGATTTTTTGCGCGGCGTTTGCGTGCTCTTGATGGTGTTCGATCACGCGATGTACGACGTCGCATTGCAGTTCGGCAACATATGGTACTCGGCGACGGACAGCGAGTTTTTGCGCGAACTGATTTTGCGTGCGCGCGAATATTGGAATTCCGATTTGCGCTACACCGTGCAGGACATCGTGGTCTGGCTGTTCGCGCTGCTTTGCGGCATTTCCTGTTCTTTTTCAAAAAACAACTTCAAGAGGGGCGTCGAGGTCGCGCTGTTTGCAGGCATAATCACCGTTGTGACGACGGAGATAGGCTCGCCGATTACGTTCGGCATATTGCACATGTTCGCGTTTTCCATTCTGCTTTGGGTGATTGTGGACATCTGCTGCGGCGGCGAAAAGCACAAGACGGCGCTCGTCTGTCTGGTGCTGGGGCTTGCAATCATCTTCATCGACTACGGCTTTACGCAGGTCTACGAGAGGGACAGATATGCGTTTGCCGACGACGACTCCTTCTTTTGGCTCGCGCAATGGATGAAGGGCGCCGCACCCAATTCCGCCGCTGCGGTGAGGTCGGCGGACTACTATCCGGTGTTCCCGACGACCGGCTACATGCTGATAGGCGCGGCGATCGCGCCGGTGCTCTATCCCAAGCGGCGCTCGCTCTTGCCGTGGCTGGGGGAGTACAATTGGTACGCGCCGTTCTCGTTCTGGGGCAGGCACGCACTGTGGGTGTATGTGTTGCACCAAGTGGCGCTCGCGGTGATCTTTGCGATCATCAGCGCGCTGTTCGTCACTCCGGGCGACTTTGTAATCATATGATCTGCGACCTGTATTCGGTTTTTGCGCCGTAAGGCGCATTTTTTTGTCTTCGGGAAGGAGAGGTTTCCTTTGCGCAACTTTTTCAAATTGTTGCCCAAAGCTGTTGAAAAGGGCGGGCGCGTATGCTATAATAACATTGTTAAATAATAAACGAGCCCTTCGGGGCGCGTTTTTAAGGTGAGGAGAATATGAGCGAAAAGAAATCGACTTTCCACGGCACCGCCGCGCAGAAAGCGGAGCTTCAAGCCGTCATCGAGGAGTCAAAGCACATCCCCGGCAGCTTGGTGCACGTCTTGCAG
>CABKMX010000036.1 GCA_902373595.1 uncultured Christensenellaceae bacterium | reverse complement strand
GCATATAGACAAAACCGTTGCTGTCCGTCTCCTCGTCTTCCTTTGCGAGATTGGGAAGAAAGCGGATATACAGCGCTCCGCCGCTTTCCGCAATCTGCATGCTGTTCTCAAAGTTGAAAAAATCCCATCCGCTCAAATAGAGCATGGAATAGTCGCTGCCCGGATAGTCGGTTCGGGCAAGATAGCTGTCCACCAAAGGCTTGTCCGCCTCGGTCATCTTTCGGAATAACATGCGCGCGCACCCCCGCATTTAGTTGTAATCGGCGCGTTTTTCGTTTATAATAATCGTTATGAAAAAACGCTATGCCTACCGCATGAAGCCGTGGCTGTACGTCCTCGGTGCGGCGGTTATCATTATATCATCGGCGTGCATTGTCGTCAACTGCCTGCGCCTCGCCGGCGTGGGAGAGTTGATTTCGCCCGATCCGGCGCTCGACAGCGTATCCATCGGCGTGCTTGCATTGGTCGTCGTCATGATGGCGGCGACGTTGTTCGGTTCGGGTTACTCGATATCAAAACGCGGCATAGTCCGCAACATCGGGATATTTTTTGTCACGATGCCATGGGATGATATCGTACTCGTGCGCTATGACGAGCAAAAGACCATCCTTCTCGTCTACTACCGCGTCGACAAGGACGGCTATCTCAAAGACGAGATGAGCGGTTTGCAGGCGCGTTTCGAGCGCGTAGTCATCGCGCCCAAACACTATGACGACTTTGCCGCGGCGGTACACAAGCGCTCGCCGCGCGCGGAGATCGAAGTCGTCAAAAAGGAGAAAGAAAATGAGCAATGACCGAATTTGCGTGCTTGCGTCGCACAACGCGCACAAGCTTGCCGAAATCAGAGCGATTCTCGCAGATGAATTCGACAAGGTGCTGTCACTCAAAGACGTCGGCATCGAGGTCGACATCGACGAGACCGGTACAACCTTCGAACAAAACGCATACATAAAGGCAAAGGCGATTGCCGACCTTTTGCCGGGTTACGCGGTCGTCGCCGACGACAGCGGACTTTGCGTACCTTGCCTGGGCGGCGCGCCGGGCGTCTATTCGGCGCGTTATGCAGGCGAGGTCTGCGACGACCACGCCAACAATCGCCTGCTGCTGCACAACTTGCACGAGCGCGAAAAGACGTTGCCTCGGGACAGGAACGCCTACTTCGTCAGCGCGGTCGTACTGCTCTTCCCCGACGGCAGATACATATCTGGCGAAGGCAGAGTCGACGGCACGATTTTGGACGAATACCGCGGCAACGGCGGTTTCGGCTACGATCCGCTCTTTTTGTGCACGGAGCTGAACAAGACTTTCGCCGAGGCGACAGCGGGCGAAAAGAATTCGGTGAGTCACCGCGCACGCGCTCTTGCCGCGCTCAAGCGCAAACTTCACGCATGAACATTCTCGTGATGTCGGATACTCACGGGTTCTTGCCGTCGGACAAGGACTTTTTCAATCTGCTGGACGAGGTCGACAGGATATATCACCTCGGCGACGGCTGGGGCGAGATTCGCACGCTTGAATACGCATACGGTTCCAAGCTGGTCTATGTCGGCGGCAACAACGACCCCGTATACGGCAAAGTTTGGCTGATTGACGACGCCGACGGCACAAAGATATTGCTCACGCACGGGCACACTTTCGGAGTCAGGCACGATCTTTGCGACCTTGCCGATTTCGCACGTGAAAAGGGCATACGCTACGTCTTTTACGGGCACACCCACACGCAGGCGGACGATACGATTGACGGCGTGAGACTGGTCAATCCCGGCTCGTTCCGTCACGGCAACTATTGCTTCGCTTCGGCGTCGAACGGCAAGCTGATGGTCAGGCAAATGACAAGATTCGTATAAAATTTTGAGGATATAAAGACAAATGACAAGGCAGGACATTCGCAACATTGCGATCATCGCACACGTCGACCACGGCAAGACGACCTTGGTCGATCAATTGCTCAAACAAAACGGCGTCTTTCGCGAGGGCGAGGCGGTCGCCGACAGAGTCATGGACAGCAACGCGCTCGAGCGTGAGCGCGGCATCACTATTCTCGCCAAAAACACCGCCGTGCACTACAACGGCGTCAAGATTAACATCGTCGACACTCCGGGGCACGCCGACTTCGGCGGCGAGGTAGAGCGCATCTTGTCCATGGTCGACGGCGTATTGCTGCTTGTCGACGCGGTCGAAGGGTGCATGCCGCAGACTCGATACGTGCTCAAAAAGGCGCTCGGGCTCAACAAAAAGCCCGTTGTGGTCATAAACAAGGTCGACCGCGGCTGCGATTACGAAAAGATAATCGACGAAGTGCTCGAACTGTTTTTGGAGCTGGGCGCGAACGACGAACAGATTGACTTCAAAGTCGTCTACGCCAGCGCAAAGCTCGGCTGGGCGACGCTCGAACAGGGTACGACCGGCACGGATATGCGTCCGCTTTTGGACACGATTGTGTCCGAGATTCCGGCACCCGAGGGCGACGACGCCGACGGTTTGCAGGCTATCGTATGCAATGTGGATTACGACGACTATGTCGGCAGAATCGGCATCGGCAAGATTGTCCGCGGCACGATACGCAGCGGTCAATTGGCGGCGCTGTGCCACACCGACGGCACGATTACGCACGAAAAGGTCGTCAAGCTCTATCAATTCGAAGGGCTTCGCCGCGTCGAGGCGGAAAGGGGCACGGTCGGCGACATAATCGCATTGAGCGGCATCCAAGACCTCAACATCGGCGAGACGATTTGCGACGTCGACAAACCCGACCCGCTCCCCTTTGTCGCAATCGACGAACCGACGCTGTCGATGACCTTCATGGTCAACGACTCCCCGTTTGCCGGCAAAGAGGGCAAATTCGTCACCTCGCGCCATCTGCGCGCAAGGCTGTTCCGCGAAGTGATGACAAACGTCAGCATGCGCGTCAAGGAGACGGACACGACCGAAGCGTTCGAGGTGTTCGGCAGAGGGGAATTGCACCTGTCGATATTGATTGAGACGATGCGCCGCGAGGGCTATGAATTCCAAGTGTCGCGTCCGCGCGTCATATTCAAGGAGATTGACGGGATAAAATGCGAGCCGATTGAGACCGTCGTCGTCGACGTCCCCGACGCCTACGTCGGCGTGGTCATGAACAAACTCGGCGCGCGCAAGGGCGAACTCGAAGACATGACCCCCGACGACAGAGGAGGCACGCGCCTCACCTTCTCCATCCCGGCCCGATGCCTAATCGGCTATCGCGGCGAGATGCTGACCGACACGCGCGGATTCGGCGTGATGACCAACGTGTTCAAGGACTATGAGCCCTACAAGGGCGACATACAAGAGCGCAGCCGCGGTTCCGTCGTCGCATTCGAGGACGGAGTGACGACCGCATACGGACTGTTCAACGCCCAGGAGCGCGCAACGCTGTTCGTCGGACCCGGAGTGCAAGTTTACGGCGGCATGGTCGTCGGCGAAAACTCGCGCGAAGACGACCTCGTCGTCAACGTCTGCAAAAAGAAACAATTGACCAACAATCGCGCCGCCGGCAGCGAAGACGCACTCAAACTCGTCACGCCGCGCACGCTGTCGCTCGAGCAATGTCTCGAATTCATCGCCGACGACGAGCTGGTCGAAGTCACGCCCAAGAGCATTCGCCTGCGCAAGACCATCCTCAACAAGGAACAACGCCTCAAAATGCAGGCAAGGCTCAAAAAGGATTGAAAAACGCCCCGAAAGGGGCGTTTTCCGCATACATATCCGCAATTTGCCGCAAAGGCAAGGAGGCAATATGCTCGCTTACACCTACTTTTCGCACGGAGACTTTCGCCTTGTCGAAAAGCCTCTGCCCTCAATCGTTGCTCCGACGGATGCGATTGTCGAAATCACCATGTCGTCGATATGCACGAGCGACCTTCACATCAAGCACGGCGAGGTGCCGCGCGCTGTCCCGGGCATAACCGTCGGACACGAGGCGGTCGGTATTGTCCGCGAGGTCGGGAGCGCGGTGCGCAAAGTCCGTCCCGGCGACCGCGTCGCAGTCAACGTCGAGACCTTTTGCGGAGATTGCTTTTTCTGCCGCAACGGCTGGGTCAACAATTGCACTCTGCCCGACGGCGGCTGGGCGCTCGGCTGCCGTATCGACGGCGTTCAAGCCGAGTATGCACGCGTGCCGATGGCGGACAACGGACTGTCGCTTATTCCGGACGAAGTGGACGATCTTCACGCGCTGTTTGTCGGCGACATCTTGGCAACCGGATTTTGGGCGGCAAAGATTGCCGAGATTGAGTGCGGCTCGACCGTGGCGATAATAGGCGCGGGACCGACGGGGATATGCGCGCTGCAATGCGCAAAGCTGCACTCTCCGTCACAAATTCTCGTCTGCGAAAAGGACGCGGCACGGCGCGAGTTCGTGCACGCGCACTACCCGTACGCACGCGTGTTTGCACCCCGAGAATTTGAAGCGGCATGCAAGGCTCTCAAACGCGGCGGCGCGGACAGCGTCCTCGAGGTCGCCGGCGGCGACGACACATTCGAACTTGCCTGGAAGTGCGCGCGCCCCAACGCCGTCGTCGTCATCGTCGCGATGTACGGCAAGCCGCAAATACTGCCGCTTCCGGACATGTACGGCAAGAACCTCACCTTCAAGACGGGCGGCGTCGACGGCTGCGACTGCGACGAAATATTGCGGCTGATCGCCGAGGGCAAATTGGACACGTCGCCGCTTGTCACCCACACTTTTCCGCTCTCTCGCGCAGATGAGGCTTACGCGCTGTTCGAAAGCCGCAAGGACGGCGTGATCAAGGTGGCGTTGAAGCCGTAAAAGCGCGCCCTCACTCCAAGGGCGCACACTCAAATCATAGTTTTATAGACACGGACGCCAAAAAGTCCGTGTCATATTTTCATCGAAAAACGCTCCGCCAACCGCCTCGCAACGTCGATATCCGTCAACGCGTACAGCATACGCGCACCGACCGGATCTTCGATTTCGCCCAACACATATCCGCCGTCATGCGGCAAAAAGTCGACGCCTATCCAATCGCTTCCGAGCCGCGCGCAGATTTTCTTTGCCGCGCTCATCACCTGTTCTGGCGGCTGCACAATGCGCGCTTTGCCGCCGAGCGACCAATTGCTGCGGAAGCCCTCTCCGTGCCTTTCCGCCGCGACGACGACCTCGCCGCCGAGCATATACACTCGCATATCTATGCCGGGGGCGGAGCACATCGGTTGGACGATGTAATCTGCTTGCCTCCCCTCCGACATTCGGCACACTTCGTCGTAATCGCGCGCACAAAACACCTGCTTGCCGCCGTGCCCGTCCCTAGTCTTGACGACGACGGGGAAGTCGAACATACCTTTGCGATACTCATCCGCCGTCACTGTCGGCAGCACGGGTATGCCGCACTCGCGGCACAGCTCATATGTCGCATATTTGTCGTTTGCCGTCGCGCAAGTTGCGGAATTGTTGAAAACGGGTATCCCCTTCTCCTCAAAAAACCTGTTCACGGAGGCGTTGCGCGTGCGCGCTATTACGAAGTCGGGCGTCTCGTTTGGCAATTCGCCCACCGCGTGCGCGACGACAAGGTCAAGCCTTGCGCCCTTTCGCGCAAACTCTTCGCGCAGCCTGCCGACAAACCATTCGTTGCGCTCCGCGTCCTCGCGCTCATAGATCAAAAAGCCGCGTCTCAAATTTTCTCCTCGATATATTCGACAATCTTGTCCGCCATGTTTACGCCCGTGCAATCGAGACTGCTCTTGAAGTTTGGGTTGGAATTGACCTCGCACACGAGCGGGCCGGAGCTGCCGAACAACAGATCTACGCCGCAAAAATCCGCGCCGACCGCCTCGCTCGCGGCGAGTGCGGCGCGGCGTTGTTCATCCGACAGTTCATACGGCTTCATCTTGCCGCCGAGGGTGATGTTGGAGCGAAAATCGCGGTCGTTGTAGCGGTACATCGCCGACACGACCTCGCCGCCGACGATATTTACGCGCACGTCTCTGCCTGCGCTCTCGGCGACAAATTTTTGCATCAAAAACTCGCGCGCGCCGATCTTGTCAATGACGGCGTTGGCCTCTTCGAGCGTACGCGCAAGCCACACTTCCCAACCGAACGAGCCGCACGCCTCTTTGACGACCATAGGCAAGCCGAGAATCTCCGCCGCGCGCGCGACGAAACGCCTGTCCGAATATCCGACCGTGTCGAATGTCTTCGGCGCAAAGACGGTGGTCGGCATTTTCGCTTTGCCGTCGAGACACATGGCCGTCAAGATCTTGCTGTCGCAAATCTCGATTGTTCGTGCGGAATTGAACACCTTCATCCCCGCCCTTTCGAGACGGCGCGCCGCATGAATGTCCTTATCCCAAAAGATGACGAAGTCGGCGTCGACGATGCCGCTCGGCAGTTCGTCGGACGGCGTGCAAAATTCGTCGGTGCGGACGATGTCGAGCGCGATGCCGCGCCTTTGCGCCGCCTGTTGCAAAAAGCGGTAGACGGACAAAAATTTTTCCGTATTCAAAAACGCGTTGACCGCGAGCAGACCTCTCTTCATATTGCCTCCGCATATATAATAGCGCAACGCCGCGCAAAAAGCAATCGCAACGCGCCTCTCGAGCTTCGTTCTTGACAATCGTCGCGGCGTCGGTTATACTGAAATCGGAAAATCCCAACAAAAACCGTTCGGAGATTGTTATCATAATGTATATGGGCACGGACAAGCGCAAATTGGAATCTAAAGTCGCCGCACTCGCCGGCGGCGATACGCGCGCGTTCGATTACATATACGAGCACACCAACCGCGCCGTCTACTTTGCGATTCTCTACATTGTCGGCAACAAGCACGACGCCGAGGATCTGCTACAAGACACCTATGTGCGCGCGCTGCGCTCTTTGAGCGCCTATCGCGAGGACAATTTCACCGGCTGGCTGGTGCAGATGGGCAAAAATCTCGCGCTCAACCACGTCAAACGCGCAAAGCGCGAGGTCTCGACCGATTTTGCCGAGCAGTCATGGCGATTCGGCGCAAAGGAGGAACCTCTGCCCTATGTCTATGACGTCGCTGCGAAGGCTTTGACCGAGGAGGAATACCGCATCGTGATGATGTGTTCGGTCGCCGGCTACAAGCGGCGCGAGGTCGCGGCGATGCTGAACATGCCGATAGGCACGGTGACATGGAAGTATAACGAAGCGCTCAAAAAATTGCGCGCAAAATTGAACAAGGAGGACATATGAAGGACGTCGAAAAGTTGCTCAAAGAACGCTCCGCCGACGTGCTCCCCGGCGACGAAGTCAAGGAGCGAGTGCGCGCGGAACTCGGGCTTGACGCGCAGACGGAACGCCGCGCCGCGGCGGCTCACGGCGGCACGTTCGCGTTTGGCAAAAACACCAAGATCGCTCTCATTGCGGCGGCGCTCGTCGTGATCTTGACTATGTGCGTCGTCCTGCCTATCGTTTTGGACGGCGGCGGCTCGTCGCCCGTTCCGCCCGCACCTCCGATATTGATGTCGACTCAAGGCGATTTCTACGCATACAGCGCGCTCGCCGCAGGCTCGGTGCTTGCCGAGATGAACTCGTCCGGCGCACTTGCGCTCGCGCTGCCCTCATCCGAAGTCCAAGCGGCGATTCGCGACTCTGCCGAGGAATATTTGCGCCTCGTCGACGGCTTGCTGTCGGGCGGCGAGATCTCGCACACTTCCGCCGAGGTGCCTCAAAAGTATGCGCAATACGCATACGCGATGACCGTCTCGGGCACGGGGCTCGGCGGCAACGCGCTGACCTACACCCTCTACTACAACGAAAATCTGTCGTCCGAAGAGATCGACGGCGAGGAGACCGAGCGCGAATACGACATCGAAGGCGTGCTGTCCACGCCGAGCGGCGACTACGCCGTGCGCGGCGGCAGAGAGTCCGAGAGCGAATACGACAAGGACGAGTCGGAAGAAGAGGAAGAGCTGTGGTTCAACGCCTACATCGGCGACAACTCCTACATCCGCGTCGAACAGGAGTCCGAACGCGAATCGGAGGACGGCGAAGAAGAGCTCGAACGCTCCCACCTGATTTCTTTGATCGAAAACGGCAAAGTCGTCGAGAGCACGACCGTCGACCTCGAGCAGGAGGACGGCGAGACCGAGGTCGAATTGACCGTCAAGAGAGACGGTGCCGTCGACAAATTGCAATTCACGCGCGAGACGCGCGGCGGCAAGGATATATTGTACGCCCGCGCGCAATTCGCGGCGGGCGACGCGTCCTTCCGCGTCTATGTCGAGGACGGCGGCTATCGCTTCGAATTTTTCGACGACGATGAAGACGACGACTTTGACGACGACGATGACGATGACGACGATCGCCCTTACGGCGGCAGACATTGACGGCTGTCTCCTCTCGCCGCTCCTGTTTCGGGGCGGCGTTTTTTTGCCGAAAAATTTTTTCGAGATCTCCAACAATTTGGTCTTTTCGGTTGTTGATTAAGTACAAAAC
>CABKMX010000035.1 GCA_902373595.1 uncultured Christensenellaceae bacterium | reverse complement strand
GACTATACAAGGGAAAACCGAAGAGGCACGCCGCTTGCTGGAGGAGAGTTTGCAGATACAGCAAAGACGACTTGAATATATGAAAAAAGACGGCAGCGAGTTGCTTGCGTCGACGTATTGCGTTGCCGCAGAGTTGCGACGTGTTCTCAACGATACCGATGGCGCCTGCGAATATTATTCTCTTGCAGAAAAGTTTTACTGTAATCGAGGTATGACCAATGAACTCGCGAGGACATATAATCATCACGGAAGATTGATGTTAAACGCCGGCAGAAAAATCCAGGCGCGAGAATTGTTTTTCTTATCTCTTGAGCTGTATTTGTCGTTGTATGTTAAAAGTCCGGGAGCATACATCGACAGAGTCATTAATACATTATCGAATGCGCTTTACGAGATAGATTCGGATTTGGAAAAAAGATCGATGCGAGAACTGGGGATAATCCGATAAGTCCCTGAAAATTGTTCAACAAATCTCAGTCATAGCATATCTTATTAGATATGAGGGCGCGCAAAAAGGCGAAGATATGCATTGCCGTGATCGTTGTCTTGACGGTCGTGATAGGGGGATTGTTCTATTTTCGCGGCAACGTCGTGCCGCTCGTTACGGATACGGCATATAATACCGTTTGGAGCAAGACGGTCGAAGCGCTTAACATCGCTTACGAAAAGACGACCGAGGATATGGACGCGGCAAACTATCAAAACTTTGTCACGATCGTTCGCGACGACGCAGGAAATGTGGAAATGCTGTCTGTGAACATGCTCTTTGTCAACAAGGTGATGAGCAACATCAGCACGATCATACAAAACGAGATGACCTCGCTGTTGTTTGACGGAGTAAATGTGCCGCTCGGCGCGTTTTCCGGCATAGTTTTGCTTGGCGAACACGGTCTCGACGTCAATTTGGAAATAATGACGGTGGGGCTTGCCGAGTGCAGTTTCCGTACCGAGTTTGAAAGCGTCGGGATCAATCAAGTGCTTCACAGTCTCTACATCGACATCACCGCGTATGCGCAGGTGATACTGCCGCTGGAGAGCAGCAATGTGGAGTGCAGTTCCTCTTTGTTGCTCTCGGAGAACGTGATTGTGGGCGACGTGCCCGAATTTATAATCCAAAATGCCGGCAGTATTGATTTTTCCACGATAAAAGAGTTGCCATAATCAAAAAAATGCGCTAAAATAGTGTAAAAGCTACGACGGAGAACATGCTCGCAAGTACGTTCCGACAGAGAATGCGCCTCATCGGCTGGAAGGGCGCTACGGCAACGCGGCGGGGAATTCGCTCCCGAGCTCGATCGCCGAAAGTGCAGTAAGCGATCGCGGTATACGACCCGTTACAGTCTCAAGAGGTCCGCAAAAATCGCGGATGAATTTAGGTGGTACAGCGTGACAACGCCCTATACGAAAGTATGGGGCGCATTTTTTTGGAGGTAATATGAAAGAAAAGATCGACAACCTGATCGCGGCGGCGAAGTCCGACATCGAGGCGAGCGCTTCGCTTGCGGACATTGCGGCGGTCAAGGTCAAGTATCTGGGCAAGAGCGGCGAACTGACCGCGCTTCTTCGCGGGATGAAGGACGTGCCGGCGGAGCAAAAGCCGCAGATCGGCAAATATGTCAATGAGGCGCGCGACCTCATCACCGCATTGACCGACGACAAACAGCGCGTGCTCGAGGCGCTCAATACCGAAAACCGCATGCGCGAAGAGAGCATCGACGTGACCTATGCGCAAAGAGACGGTTCTTTGGGCAGTCTGCATCCGTGCACTCTCGTCAAGAACGAGATCGTGGACATCTTCACCTCGCTCGGCTTCAAGGTCGCGAGGGGACCGGAGATCGAACTCGACTTTTTCAACTTCCAATCGCTCAACATTCCCAAGGATCACCCGGCAAGGGACATGCAGGATACATTCTATATCGGCGACGACATATTGCTGCGCACGCACACTTCGCCGGTGCAGGCGCGCACGATGATGAACGAAAAGCCGCCGATCGCGATCGTCGTTCCCGGCAAGGTCTATCGCCCCGACGACGACGCGACGCACAGCCCGATGTTCCAGCAGATTGAGGGTCTTGTCGTCGACAAGCATATCACGCTTTGCGACCTCAAGGGCACGTTGACGCTGTTTGCAAAGGAATTGTTCGATAAGAACACAAAGACGCGTTTCCGTCCGTCCTATTTCCCGTTCACCGAGCCGAGCGTCGAGGTCGACGTCACCTGCTCGCAGTGCCACGGCAAAGGGTGCAGATTGTGCCACGGTACGGGTTGGATAGAGGTCTTGGGCGCCGGCGTGGTCAACCCCAAGGTGCTCGAAAATTGCGGCATAGACTCGTCTGTATTCAGCGGCTACGCGTTCGGCATGGGCATCGAAAGGATCACGATGATCAAATACGGCATCCCCGACATGCGCATTTTGTTCGAGAACGACGCGCGTTTCTTGAGAAGTTTCAGGTGAGGTGAGATATGAAAGTTTCGATGAGTTGGCTCAAAGATTTCGTCGACATCGACGTACCGGTGCAGGAGCTTGCCGACAGGCTCGTCTCCGCCGGCTTTGAGGTGGAAGAGATAATTGACAAGAGCGCGGAGATCCGCAACGTAGTGCTCGGCAAGATCGTCAAGATGACGCACCATCCCGACGCGGACAAGCTGTGGATATGTTCGGTCGACATCGGAGAAGAAGCGCCCGTCCAGATCGTGACCGGCGCGCAAAATCTCACCGAAGGCGACCTTGTGCCCGCGGCGCTCGACGACTCCTATCTGCCGGGCGGCAAGCACATCAAGACGGGCAAGCTGCGCGGCGTGGATTCGTACGGCATGCTGTGCTCGGGCGAAGAGCTCGGCTTGACCGAGAGCGACTACAAGGGCGCGGGAGTGTACGGCATCCTCGTGATGAACAAGGAGACCGCGCCTCTCGGCACCGACATCAACGAGGTGCTCGGCAACGACGACATCATTCTCGACATCGGCGTGACCGCAAATCGCAGCGACTGCAACAGTGTGCTCGGCATAGCGCGCGAGGTATCGGCGGTGCTCGGCAAGCCTTTGCGCATGCCCGAGATTGGCTTCAAGTGCTGCGACGACAAGGTCGAAGACAAGATTTCCGTCAAGGTCGAGATTCCGGAATTGTGCCCGAGATATATGGCGGCGGCGGTCAGCGACGTCAAGATCGTTCTTTCCGACGACGCGATCGCGAAGAGGCTGCGCAGCGTGGGATTGCGCCCGATCAACAGCATCGTCGACATCACCAACTATGTGCTGATCGAGATAGGGCAGCCGATGCACGCCTTTGACGCGCACAAGCTCGACGGCGGCAAAATCGTCGTCCGCACCGCAAATGAGGGCGAAAAGATCGTAGCGCTCGACAACAAGGAATATACGCTCGATCCTACGATGGTCGCGATCTGCGACGAGTCCAAGCCGTGCGCGATAGGCGGAGTGATGGGCGGCAACAACAGCTGCATCGACGAAAACACAAAGGATATCGTCTTTGAGAGCGCGAAGTTCATGCGCGACAACATCCGCCGCACTTCGCGCAAGCTCAATCTTCGCAGCGATTCTTCGTTCCGCTACGAGAGAGGAATCGACACGGACAGCCAGCGCCTCGGCTTGATGCGCGCGCTGACGCTGATTGACAAATACGGCTACGGCAAGATCGCAACGGGCGTCGTCGACGCGTTCGCAAATCCGCCCAAGCGCGACAAGGTGAGCGTGCCCTTGACCAAGATCGCCGACATTCTCGGCATCGTCGTCCCCGAAGAGAACATCTTGAACATCTTGACGGGACTTGGTCTTGCTCCGACGATTGCGGACGGCGTGCTCACCGTCGACCCGCCGCTTTTCCGCGACGACATCGAGAACACCAACGACATCGCCGAAGAGATCATCCGTATGTACGGTTACGACCACATCGAGGAGACGTTGATTGGCGACAAGGAGCAGACGCTCGGCGGCAAGCCCGAACTGCTCAAAGCGGAAGATACGATCAAAGACATCTGCGTCAACGCGGGCTACAGCGAGACGTTGACCTATTCGTTCACGAGCGAGAAGGGCTTTGACGTGTTGAGGCTCGCCGAAGACGATACTTTGCGCAAGTGCGTCAAATTGCTCAATCCTCTCGGCGAGGACACCTCGGTGATGCGCACTACGCTGGTCTATTCCGCGCTGAACGCGCTCGCTTCCAACGCGCTCAAAAACATCAAAGAGGCGAAGTTGTTCGAGGTCTCTGCGGTCTATCTGCCCAAGGAGACTCCGGTCACCGAACTGCCCGAAGAGAGAGACAAGCTGGTCATCGCCGCATACGGCGAAAAGTACGACTACTATGCGCTCAAAGAGCTGGTCGACAAGATCTTGTACAAGTTCGGCATTTCACCGATTGTGCGCCGCTCGACGGCTCCGTGGCTGCACGCAGGCAGGGGCGCGGATTTGTTTGTCGGCAAGTTTGCGATCGGCAGTCTCGGCGAAGTCCATCCGGACGTCGCCAAAGCGCTGGACGTCAAGCAGCGCATGTACGTCGCCGAACTCGACGTCGAGAGCCTGCTCAGATATCGTGCGCGCGGCTACAAATTTGTCGAGACGGGCAAATATCCGCCGATTGAGCGCGACATCGCGGTCGTCGTCGACGAGGGCGTCGAGGCGGCGAAGATATTGGAATGCGCTACAAAAGCTGCGGGCAAGGCGCTGAGAGAGGCGAAGATATTCGACATCTATCGTTCCGACGCGCTCGGCAAGGGCAAAAAGAGCGTCGCGGTCAAACTCGAGTTCCGTTTGCCCGACCGCACTTTGACGGACGAAGAGGCGCAGGCGGCAATGGACGCGGTGCTTCAAAAGCTGGCAAAGGACGTCGGCGCAGTGCTCCGTTGACGAAAAATGCGTGCGCGCCCCTTCGGGGGCGCGTATTTTTATGCGATTGACTTGCGCGCACGCACAAAAAAGGATATAATCGAGATATGGAATTGTTGGCACCGGCAGGTACGCCGTCGTCGCTTTACGCCGCAGTCGCGGCAGGAGCCGACGCGGTATATTTCGGGCTTGGAGAACTAAATGCGCGCGCAAAAGCGCAGGGCTTTGACGAAAACAACGTCAAGGACCTGATTGACTATTGCCATCTGCATGGCGTCAAATGTTATATCACTCTCAACACCATGCTCAAAAACGGTGAGAAGGGCTGCGGCGGGAGCGGACGCGTTTATCGTCGCCGACATCGGAGTTGCGAGGGCGCTTTCGCATCTCGACGTACCGTTGCATGCGAGCACACAAATGGGCGTACACAATCTCGAGGGTGCGAGATATCTCGAAAGATACGGCTTTACGCGCGTCGTTGTCGCGCGAGAGACCTTGCTCGAAGATGTGCGCAAAATCAAACAAAACACCTCGCTCGAGGTCGAATATTTCGTGCATGGCGCGCTGTGCGTTGCGTTCAGCGGCGCGTGTCTGATGTCTGCGGTGCGCAGCGGCGACAGCGGCAACCGCGGCAGGTGTCTGCAGCCGTGTCGCATGCGTTATCAAAGTTCGTTCGGCAAGTCGGGCTACTTGCTTTCTCCGTCCGATCAATGCCTGATAGCGCGTCTTGAAGAACTGAAAGCCGCAGGGGTGGACAGCCTCAAAATTGAGGGCAGGCTCAAACAGCCGCACTATGTCTATACCGCCGTCACGGAATACCGCTCCGCGCTGGGCGGCAAGGCTGTCTCGCGCAAGGACATCGACGAACTTCAACGCGCGTTCAACCGCGGCAACTTCTCTGAGGGCTACAACTTCGCGGACACTCGCGCGCTCATGTATCCCAAGGTGCAAAGCAACATCGGCGTAAACGTCGGAGAGGTCGTCTCCGCGTCGGGAGATACGATAAAGGTCGCATTGACCGAAGCGATTCGAAAAGGGGACGGATTGAAAATCTTGACAAAAGACGGGGCGGAAAGGGGCGGATTCGAAGCGCGCGAAGATCGCACGCGCTCCGTCGCTAAATTGACCGTTCCCAAATCGCTTGCCGTCGAAAAGGGAGATGTGCTTGCCAAGACGCTTGATACGAGCCGGGTGTCTGCGGCGGTGACCATGCCCGTTCCCGTACCGGTTTCGGTCGCAGTCAAAGCGGTCAGCGGTCAGCCTTTCGAAATAGAGGTGAGAGCAGGTGAAATATCGGCGGCGGCGAGCGGCGCGCCGGTGCAGAGCGCAAAGTCCCATCCGCTCGACGGCAATGGGCTTGCTATCGCGGTCGATAGATTCGGAGCGAGCGGTTTTGCCGCAAAGAAGATAGACGCCGAATGCGGTGAGGGCGTATTTGTTCCGGCAAGCGAAATAAATGCGGTGCGCCGCGAAGCGTGCGCTAAACTCAAAGAGGCAATCTTGTCGCAATATCGCGCGCAGCAGAGGCGAGCTCGCATAAGCGTTCCCTATCTAGCGGAGAAGTTGGCGCTCGACTCGCTGTTTGAAGTAGGCGACATAGACGACGCTGATGCCGATGTGCAAGAGCTTGCGGTCGCGCCCGACTCGTTCTCTCATGAAGACGCAAAGCGGTTGAAAGCGCGTTGTCTTGAACAATGCAAAAGAGTATATCTTCGTCTGCCCATGGTGGTACGCGGCGCGGACATGCGAGTGTTGCGCGGCTACCTTGATGATGTCGACGAGGTTGTCAAGGGGTACATCTGCGACAATTGGTATGCGTTCGAATTGGCGAGGGAATACGGCAAACCGTCCATCGCGAGTCAGAGAATGAACATCGCTTCGGACGACGCGTTTTTGGCTTGCGGAGCAAATGCAGCAATCGCGTCGGCGGAATTGTCGTACCCGGAATATCGCGCTCTCGGCTTTGACGCGCTTTGCTATGTGTTCGGCGAGCTGACATTGATGACATTGACGCATTGTCCCGTTCAGCTGAGCACGGGCTGCAATTGCGGCGATTGCAAATACACGGGCGACTTCTACTATCGCGACAAGGCGGCGGAGTACCGCATATCGAGGACGAAACTTGTTCATTGCACGTTCGATTTGCACAATCCGTCGCTCGTATGCGCGCCGTCCAAATTCCGCGATGGCGCGAGAAGATTCGTCTCGCTTGTCGGGACGAGGCTCAAATTGTCGCAATACCTTGCCGACCCCAATGCATCGGGGCGCAACAAGACGGCGGGGCTGCTGTCGAGGGGTGTCAAATGACAAGCGAAAAGACATTGAAGACATTGGAATTCGACAAGATACGCGTCGCGGCGGCGGCATATGCTGACAGTCCGTGCGGAGCGGCGGCGGTCAATGCGTGCACGCCTTCGTCGCGCCTTGACGAGGCGCTCGAAAAGCTGGAATACACGCGGCAGGCGTACTCGGCAATGTATGACGTCTTGGTTACGCCGTCGTTTGCCGTCGACGACGTCTCGCAGATCCTGTCGGCGCTGAACAAGCAGGCGGTGCTTTCGCCGTCCGATCTGCTCAAAGTTGCGGCGCTTTTGCGATGCGCGTCGGGTTTTGTCTCGGCGGAGCAGCGATTGCCGCGCGACGGCTTTGGCAAAATCAAGGACGCCGCGGCGAGCCTCTATCTCAACGGCGCGTTGAGGGAGGATATCGAGTCGTCAATCATCGGAGAGAACGAGATTGCCGACGGCGCAAGCGCAAAGCTGCGCGGCATCCGCCGCGAGATACGCGACACCAACGCGCGCATACGCGCCAAGCTGAATTCATACGTGTCGGGAGCGAATTCAAAATATCTACAAGACAACGTAATCACCGTCCGCGCCGGCAGATTTGTACTGCCGGTCAGGTCGGAATACCGCGTGCAGGTGCCGGGGCTCATCCACGACCGCTCGGCAAGCGGCGCGACATTGTTCATAGAGCCGTTTTCGGTCGTGGAGATGAACAACGATTTGCGCGCGCTTCAGGCGGACGAGCAAAACGAGATAGAGGCAATCTTGACCGCGCTTTCATTCCGTGCGACGGAGTGCGTCGAAGGGCTTTCAAAGGACGCCGACGTGCTCGCCGAGGCGGACATGGCGTTTGCGCTGGCGAAGTATGCTCGCGCAACTCGTTCTACGCCCCCGAAACTCAACGACAGGGGCATAACAAACATAAAGCGCGGAAGGCACGCGCTCATCGATCCGTCCAAGGTCGTTCCGATCGATGTGATATTGGGCAGAGACTTTGATATTTTGCTGATTACCGGACCCAACACGGGCGGCAAGACGGTCACTCTCAAATTGGTCGGATTGACGTCGGTGATGGCGGCAAGCGGCTTTTTCGTGCCGTGCGCCGAAGACAGCGAACTGTCCGTATATGACGGCATATATTGCGACATCGGCGACGAGCAGAGCATCGAACAGAGCTTGTCCACCTTCTCGTCGCATATGAAGAATTTGATTGAAATCACCTCTGCAGTCGACGAAAATTCACTTGTTTTGCTGGACGAGCTCGGCGCAGGGACCGACCCGGCGGAGGGAAGCGCGCTTGCAATCTCTGCGATTGAGTATTTGCGCTCAAAGCGCTGCCGCTGCATCGTCACAACGCACTACGGCGAACTCAAAGAGTACAGC
>CABKMX010000034.1 GCA_902373595.1 uncultured Christensenellaceae bacterium | reverse complement strand
GGACAAGCTGACCGCGCCCGGTGCATTCACCCGCAACAAGGGTACATATATTTGGAAAAACATCGACCAATACGACGAAGTGAGGAAAAACAAACTATGACCTTGACCTATTCCAATGTCCGCCCTCTCGTCGGCGGCAAACTCAAAGACGTCTGCGACATCGTCGTCAAGGACGGCAAAATCATCTCAATCGGCTCCGTCCGCGAAGGCGAAGTCATCGACTGCGGCGGCAAGATATGCGCCGCCGGGTTCATCGACATCCACACGCACGGCGGCTGGGGCCACGACTGTATGGAGGCGACCGAAGAATGTCTGGCGACGATTTCGGCGTATCACCTCTACACCGGCATAACCTCGTACTGCCCGACGACGATGACCGCGACTCCCGATGACATCGAAAAGGCGGTCGACGCGATTCGCTCCTACAAGCGCAAGTCTCCGTATGCACGCATCGTCGGCGCCCACCTCGAGGGGCCGTATCTGTCCCAAAAGGCGGCGGGAGCGCATCCTCCCAAGCTGTTGATTTCCCCTCTTGACGACGACAGTTTCGTCGAGGGCAATCTCGACATCGTCACTCGCGTGACCGTCGCGCCAAACGTCAAAGGCGCCGACATATTCACCGCAAAATATGCGCCCAAAGGCGTGCAGATTTCGCTCGGACACGACAACTCGATCGACGACGAGATCTATGCCTGCGTAAACGCCGGCGCGAACAGCGTCACCCATATGTACAACTGCACGTCGCGCCCCTCGCGCCGCGACAACCCCAAAAAGCACCTCGGTTTGACTGAAGTCGGCTTGATTGACGACAGAATCGTCGATGAAGTAATCGCCGACGATCGGCACGTCCCCGACAAGCTGTTCGGGATGATTTTCAAGCTCAAGGGCGCACACGGCATTTGCCTCGTCTCCGACTCGCTGAGCGTCGCAGGCATGCCCGAGGGAGACTACTACATCGGCGCAGGCGACAGCAAGCAGTCGATACGCGTCGAGGACGGCGTTGCGGTTCTCCCTGCGGAAAACACCTACGCCGGCTCCGTCACTCCGATATCGGTCATGGCGAAACGATTGATTGCAAACGGCTACTCGATCGAGGACGCGCTGTCGATGGCGACGCTCGTCCCGGCAAAGCTGGTCGGCTTGGCGGACAGAGGCGACCTCGCCCCCGGCATGCTGGCGGATTTCAACATCTTCGACGACGACTTTTCAATCCGCACGACCGTGCTCGGCGGCAACATTGTCGACAGGGACGCGCTGATTGCAAAAAGAGGTTAAGCTATGAACATCGCAAAACTTGCATTCGACTTCGACGACCGCTTCAAGGATGTCTTCACCAACAACGTCAAGACGGTCAACAGCATCTCCGTCGAAAAGGACGTTGTCTACAACGACACCCTGCCCGACGTCTGCACGCTCGACATCTATTGTCCTCCGCTCAAGGGCAGAGACAAGTATCCCGTGCTCGTCGACGTTCACGGCGGCGGCTGGATTACCGGCGACAAATATTGGCGGCGCGGACTCAACCGCGCATTCGCGGACATGGGACTGTGCGTGATTTCGCCCAACTACGGACTGTCGCCGCGCTTCAAATATCCCGAATGCGTAAAGCACCTGTTCGCCTGCTTCAAGTGGATCTGCGACCATGCCGAAGAGCGCCGACTCGATCTTGACAATGTGCTGATTACCGGCGACAGCGCCGGCGGCCAGCTCGCCTGCCTCGTGCTCGCAATCCAAAACAACGCCGAGGTCAAAGCAAGGATAGGCGCGGTCGACTCGCCGCTGCGTTTCAAGGGCGGGATGCTGGTCTGCGGCGCGTACGACCCCGACAGCATGGCGAAGAACATCCTTTCGAACAAGCTCTTCCTCGAGATGACCGGCTATGGGCGCAAACATCTGCGCGAGTTCAAAGACTACGATCTGATGAACCCCGTCAACTTCGTCGACAAGGACTTCCCCGCGGACGTGATGGTCGCGTACGGACGTTTCGACGCGTTCGTCGGCGGCAACGAAAAGATACTCTTCAAACGTCTGAACGAGCTGGGGATCCCCTACCGCGAATACCGCGCAAAGGGCGCGGGCGAGCACTGCTTCCACCTGTGGCACTATCGCCGTCCGATCAGCCGCAAGTTCTTCGAATTGGCGCGCGACTATGTCGCCGACAAAGTGGGCTATCGATACAGATAACCACGTTTTACCGACACGGGCTCGAAAAACTTCGTCTTTCGTCCGCCTGAAAAATTTGCACGAAAACGCCGAAGGCAAGTTGCCTTCGGCGTTGCGCTTTGTCTCTTTGAGACTTACTTTACGAGCACCTTTTTGAGCTGCGCGAATCTGGGCAGACCGTCCTCGAGCTTCGCCTTGCTCTCGCCCTGGATGAGTGGAAGCGCATAGTCGACATACTCCTGCGACAGCATCGTTCCGTCGTTGACGATCCACTCGATCGGGACCTTCTTTTCGGTGTTGGCGGCCTTGGCGACGCTCATCACGCCGATCTTGCACTTGTACTTGCCGCTCGACATGTCTCTCTTGAGGATGACCATCTTGTCGGTCGTACCGCGAACCGCATACTTGACCGCGGCGGCGCCGGCTTTGAACGCCTCTTCGACGTCCGTCTTGGAAGCGAGGTGAGCCGCACATCTCTGCATCAGCGAGAATTCGACCGCTCTCGTCTTGCAGCCGAACTCGTTCTTGCACATGTTGGCAAGCGCCGCGCCGACGCCGCCCAACTGAGCGTGACCGAACGAATCCTTTGCGAGATTGCCGCCGGCGAGCACTTCGGCGATCAGGTTGCCCTTGTCGTCGGAGATGCCTTCGGAGACGGCGACCATGCACTTGCCGCCCGTCCTCTCCATGACAGCTTTGACGTCATTCTTGAACTTGTCGATTGAGAACGGAATCTCGGGCAGATAGATGAGGTCGGCGCCGAGACCCTTGTAGTTGGCGAGGCTTGCCGCGGCGGTCAGCCAGCCGGCATGTCTGCCCATGATTTCGACGACGGTGATCATCGGGGTGTCATAGACGTTCGCGTCGAGCTTGAGCTCCATAATCGTCGTCGCGACATACTTCGCGGCGCTGCCGTAACCGGGGCAGTGATCGGTGCCGAACAGGTCGTTGTCGATGGTCTTGGGGACGCCGATGACTCTGCACTCCCAACCCGACTTCTTCATGAACTTGCTGACCTTGTTGCAGGTGTCCATCGAGTCGTTGCCGCCGTTGTAGAAGAAGTAGCGGATGTTGTACTTCTTAAAGACCTCGAGCAGTCTCTTGTAGTCGGTGTCGTCAATCTTCTCGGGCTTGAGCTTGTATCTGACCGATCCGAGCGCGGAAGACGGCGTATTTTTGAGTCTGAGCAATTCTTCGGGGTCCTCTTTGGACATGTCGTAGAATTTCTCTTCGAGCACGCCTCTGATACCGTGCGCCGCGCCGTAAACGGCGGTGATGCAATCTTGCTTGAGCGCCTCGGTGAACACGCCCGCTGCGGACGAGTTGATGACCGAAGTGGGGCCTCCGGACTGACCGAACATGCAGGCTCCGACCAATTTTTCCATGTTGTTATCCTCCTTGGGATGAATATTTTTCCGTGTGTACGGTGTCTTGCTTTTTACAGGCTGAGGATGCGCGACTTCTTGTACAATTCGTCGTTGAACTTGCGCTCCATCGCGAGAGCCGCGCCTATCTCCTCGTCTACGATTTTGTTGTCGCGGATGCCTACCACTCTGCCTCCCTTGTCCGCAAGCAACAGGTCGACAGCCCTGATTGCGAACTCCGCCGCAAGCGTGCGGTCTTGGTTGCTGGGGTTGCCTCCGCGCTGGATATATCCGAGCGTCGTCGTCTTGATCGAGCCGGTGACGCCGTTCTCCTTGAGACGGGCTTTGAGTTCTTCCGCCTTGCACACTCCTTCGGCGAGGACGATGATGTCCGACGTCTTGCCTATGCGCTGATTGAGCTTGATGCTCTTGACAACGGCGTTCAGGTCGAAATTCTCTTCGGGGACGAGGGTAATCTCGGCGCCGCCGCCCAATCCGGCGTAGAGCGCAATGTCGCCGCACTTGCGGCCCATCACCTCGATAATGCAGACGCGGTCGTGAGAGGTCATCGTATCGCGCAGGTTGTTGATTGCGCCGAGCACGGTGTTGACCGTCGTATCGAATCCGAGCGTGAAGTCGGTGTATGCAAGGTCGTTGTCGATAGTGCCGGGAATGCCGACCACTTTGACGCCGAACATATCGTACATATCCTTCGCGCCGCGGAAGCTGCCGTCGCCGCCTATGACGACGAGCCCGTCGATGCCGTACGCCTCCATGTTGTCGACCGCCTGCTGGATATACTCCTTTTGTTTGAACTCCTCACAGCGCGCGGTCTTGAGGATTGTGCCTCCGCGCTGAATGATGTCGGACACGCTGCGCTTGTTCATCTGGAAGATGTGGTTGTCAATCAATCCGACATAGCCGCGCTCGATGCCGTAGACTTCGAGCCCGTTGTAAATCGCATAGCGAGTGACCGCCCTTATGCATGCGTTCATGCCGGGCGCGTCGCCGCCGCTTGTCAAAATTCCGATTCTCTTCATAAAGTCACTCTCCGCTCCTGATGACTCCGTGCTTGGTATAAATCTCCGCCTTGCCGCGGATCTTGATCGCGGAAGTCCTTTGCGTAAACTGCATGACGCACACCTCGTTTTTGTCGAGGTTTTCGGTGTGGTGGGGCTTTGTGCTGTCGCCCCTCGTCAAGCCTATAATCTGTACGGGAGAGTCAATCGCCTTGATGACGATGTACTCTTCGCTTGCATAAAATGTCTCGTCCATATTCACCTCGGTCAACGCCATTATATCAAATTCGAGCGCAAATGCCAAATATTTGACCGCATTATTGCCCCGAAGGCGTCTTCGAACCCGGAATTTTTCCTACCTTTACGTTTGCGGCCCCCAGCACCGCCTTGAGTTGATACTCGAGCGTGCCGTCGAGGTCGGCTCCCGCGCCGTTCAATCTCGACAGCGTCCTGCCCTTTTGCACGAACACGGGATGCCTGCCCAGATTGAGCTTGATATATTCTTCGGCGGCGACAAGGTCGCGGTCTGTCTCTATGCGGAGATAGAGCGCGGTATCGACGGGGCCGGCTTCCTCGGCGAGGTTTTCCTCTTCGGCGGCGTACTCCGACTTTCCTCCCCACGGGATGACGTCCGCGACGGACATAGTGACCTTGCCGTTCTCAAACCTCAGCCTGCCGTTGAGACGCACAATCGCGTCCTCGGCAATCAGCGCGCGGTACTTGTCGTACGTCCTGGGGAAGAACACCGCCTCGATTGAAGCGTAGAGATCTTCGATTGTCGCATACGCCATGATTTTTGCGTCCTTTGTCGTCTTTTTGCTGACGTCGTGCAACATGCCGCAGAGTGAGACATACTTGCCGTCGAACGCGCTTTGAACGCCGAACAGCTCTTCCGCTCCGCTCTCGTCCTCGTCATCACCCTCTTCCGCCGCCGTGGCGCTCTGAATATAATCGACCAGCGGCTCCAGGGTGAAGCTCTCCTGCTTGAGCTCTTCCTTGTGGGCGTCGAGCGGATGCCCCGACAGATACACGCCGAGCGCCTCTTTTTCGAGCGCGAGTTTTTGCCTTTGCGGATACTCGGCGAGCGGCGGGATGTCGTCCTCGGGGGCGGCGTCCTCGCCCATCAGATCGAACAGACTGATCTGACCGCTCTCCTTGCCCTTGCGGTCGCGCGCCGCCTGTTTGAGCAGTCTCTCATACGACGCCAACAGCGCCGAACGCGTATAGCCGAAGCAGTCGAACGCGCCCGCCTTGATCAGACCTTCCATGATGCGCTTGTTGATGACGCCCGTCTCGAGACGGGACAGCATGTCGGACACGCTCTTGTACTCTCCGTTTTTCTCGCGCTCTTCGACGAGAGCCTGCATCGCGTCCGCTCCGACGTTCTTGATGCCGTTGAGTCCGTAGCGAAGCTTGCCATCCTCGACCTTGAACAGCACTCGGCTCTTGTTGATGTCGGGCGGCAAAATCACAAAGCCGTTGTTGCGCAGGATTGTCAAATACTTCTGCACCTCTTCTGCGTTTGTGATGCGGTTGTTGATGACCGCGGCGAACAGCTCAATCTCGTAATATCTTTTGTAGAAAGCGGTCTGATAGGACAGCACCGCATAGGCGGCGGCGTGCGACTTGTTGAACGCGTACTTGGCGAAGCCCGCCATCTCGTCGAAAATCTCGTTGGCGGTCTTTTCGTCGACGATGCCGACCTCGATTGCCCCGGGGATACGCGGTTTGGCAAGCCCGATGAGTCTGCCGTCGGTAGAATATTTCGCAGGTTCGGGCGGCGCGCCGTAGAGGAAGATCATGCGCTGCGCCTCCATGACCTCGGCTTTTTTCTTGCCCATCGCGCGGCGCAGCATGTCCGCCGCCCCGAGCGAATAGCCTGCCAGCAGCTGCGCCATCTGCATGACCTGTTCCTGATAGACGAGACAGCCGTATGTCATCTCGAGTATGGGTTTGAGCAGCGGATGGCGGTAGGTGACGCTCTCGGGATTCTTCTTGGACGCGATATATTTGGGAATGCTGTCCATCGGACCCGGACGATAGAGCGACACGCCCGCTATGACGTCTTCGAGCGAGGACGGCTGAAGTTCTTTCATAAACTTTTTCATGCCGGCGGATTCGAGCTGGAACACCGCGTCGGTGTCGCCGCTGCTGATCTGTCGGTAGACCTCGGGGTCGTCGTAGCCCAGCTTGTCGAAATCGACGTCCACGCCGTGATCCTCTTTGACGTACTGCCGCGCCTTGTCTATGTCGGTCAGCGTCTTGAGCCCGAGGAAGTCCATTTTGAGCATGCCCATCTCCTCGACCTCTTCCTTTTGGAACTGCGTGGTGATGTCCTCGCCGTTGCGCTGGAGAGGGACGTAGTCGGAGATGACCTCTTTGCATATGACGACTCCGGCGGCGTGCTTTGAGCAGTTGCACGGCATCGCCTCGAGTTTGTACGCCATGTCGATGACCTGCCTCATCATCGGGTCGGTGTTGTACACTTCGACCGCCTCGGGCGAATAGAGCTTGACCTCGTCCTCTTTCTGGCTCTTGTGGAAGACGTTGGACAGGGTGACCTTGGGATTGTTGGCAATCGTCTTTGTCAGCTTGTTGACGTCGGCTAGCGGCACGTTGTACACTCTTGCAATCTTCTTGATTGCCGCCTTCGCCTTCATCGTGCCGAGCGCCAAGATTTGACAGACCTTGTCCGAACCGTATTTGCGCGTGACGTATTCGATGACCTCGCCTCTCCTCTCGTAACAGAAGTCGACGTCAAAGTCGGGCGGCGACTCGCGTTCGGGGTTGAGGAAGCGCTCAAAGAGCAGGTTGTACTTGAGCGGATCGACGTCGGTGATGCGGATAGCATACGCTATGATACTGCCCACGCCCGAACCTCTGCCTGCGCCGACGGGGATGCCGTGCGTGCGCGCATAGTTGATGAAGTCCCAGACGACGAGGTAGTAGTCCGCGAAGCCCTTGGTGATGATGACTTCGAGCTCGCGCTCCGCCCTCTGTCTGATCTCGGGAGTGATCGTGCCGTACCGCCACTCCAAGCCCTTGTACGCCATGCGGCGCAGATAGTCGGGCGACGACGAGCCGTCCTCGGCGACGTACGGCGGTTGAAGGTCCTGCTTTTCGATGACGACGTCGCACTTTTCCATCACCTCGACGGTGTTGGTGACCGCCTCGGGGCACCACGAGAACGTCTCCATCATCTCATCGTATGTCTTGAGGTAGAATTGATCTGTCTCAAAGCGCATGCGTTCGGGGTCGTCGATCGTCTTGCCCGTCTGGATGCAGAGCATGACGTCGTGCATCTCTGCGTCCTCGCGCTCGGCGTAGTGTACGTCGTTGGTCGCGACGACCTTGACGCCTATCTCTCGCGCAATCTTGACGAGCAACGGATTGATGCGCCTCTGCTCTTCTATGCCGTGGTCCTGCAGTTCGATATAGAAGTCGCCCGGCTCGAACATGTCGCGCAGCATGATCGCATAGTTTTTCGCCTCTTCATAGTTGTTTTCGAGCAACAACTCGGGGATTCGCCCGGCAAGACACGCGGACAGACAAATCACCCCTTCGGAATGCTTTTTGAGCGTCTCGATATCTATGCGCGGCTTGTAGTAAAAACCCTCGACATACGCCATGCTGTCCAACTGAACGAGATTGCGATAGCCGACGTTGTTTTTTGCAATGAGCACAAGGTGATTGAAGCTGCCGTTGCGCCCCGTCTGCTCGTGCATGTTCTCGCAGGTGTAGAACTCGCAGCCGATGACGGGTTTGAGCCCCGCCTTCTTCATCGCCTTGTAGAAGGTGAACACGCCGAACATGTTGCCGTGATCGGTGATCGCCATGCCGGGCATCCCCTTTTCGATCGCCTTGTCGACGAGGGGGTTGTCCTTGTGGTTGGGCGCGACGAGCCTCGTCGCCCCGTCCAACAGACTGAACTCGGTGTGGACGTGCAGGTGCACGAACGGCTTGACGG
>CABKMX010000033.1 GCA_902373595.1 uncultured Christensenellaceae bacterium | reverse complement strand
GGTCGTCTACATTGAGGTCGGAATAGGCGAACGTGGTGTAGCTCAGCCCGTGCCCGAACGGGAACGCGACTTGTTTTTTCGCGCTGTCGTAATAGCGGTAGCCCACATAGATGCTCTCGCGGTATTCGACGTTCTTGGGTCCCATCGGGAAGTAGGCGGCGTTGATGTTGTCTTCGAGTTTGAACGGGTAGGTCTCGGCGAGCTTGCCGGATGGATTGACCGCGCCGGTCAGGATGTCGAGCACCGCCTCGCCGCACGCTTCGCCGGGCAGATAGGCGTTGACCAAGGTGTCGACCTTGTCCAGCCAAGGCATCTCGACGGGCGAACCGCCGAACAGCACGACGACGAGAGGTTTGCCCGATTCCGCGAGCTTGGTCACGAGGTCGTCGTGCGAGGGCGGCAGAGTCATATGCGTGCGATCGTAGCCCTCGCTCTCGTACGTGTCGGTCAGTCCGACGCAGCAGACGATTGGGCCGTCAAAGTCCTTGGCGAGCTCGAGAGCCTTGCGTTCGAGCTCGGCGTCCTTGCCGTCGCCGTCAAGGGAGTAGCCCTCGGTGTATTCGTACGCGACGCCGGCGTCGTCCAGCGCCTCGCGCACGGAGACCAGCTTGTAGGGATTGATACGGCTCGAGCCCGCGCCCTGATAGCGGCTGTGCTCGGCGAGTTTGCCGACGACGAGCAGCTTTTCGTCCTTTGACAGCGGCAGACGTCCGGCGTCGTTTTTGAGCAAAATGATCGATTCGTCCGCGGCGCGGCGCGCGAGTTCGTGCGCCTTGTCATAGTCCGCCTTGAACGGGCGGCGGTTGTTTTCGCACACTTCGAGCGTGCGCAAGACGCGGGCGACGACCGAGTCAAGCTCCTCTTCGGTGAGCGCGCCGCTCTTGATCGCGGCGAGGATGCGGCGGTCGTTCTTGTTTCCGCTCGTGGGCATTTCGAGATCCATGCCCGCCTTGACTCCGGCGACGCGGTCGTTGGCGGCGTTCCAGTCGCTGACGACCATGCCTTCATATCCCCATTGCCTGCGCAAAAGGGTGTCGAGCAGCCACGGATTGTCCGTCGCGTATACGCCGTTGATGCGGTTGTACGACGCCATCACGGTGCGCGGTTTGCCCTGCTTTACGCACTCTTCGAACGCGGACAGATAGATCTCGCGCAGAGCGCGCTCGTCGACGACGCTGTTGATTGTCATGCGCAGATATTCGTTGTTGTTGACTGCAAAGTGTTTGAGCGAAGTGCCCACGCCCGTCGATTCGACGCCCTTGATGTAGGCGGCGCCCATCTTGCCGGCGAGATAGGGGTCTTCGGAAAAATATTCGAAATTGCGTCCGCAAAGAGGGGAGCGCTTGATGTTGACGCCGGGACCGAGCAATATGTCGACCTGTTGATCGAGGCATTGCTCGCCGAGCGCGACGCCGATCTCGCGGATGAGGTCGGGATCCCACGAGCTTGCCATATTGACCGCCGGGGGGAACGCCGTCGCCGGGAAGGACATCTTCATGCCGAGGTTGTCGTCGTCTTCGTTCTCCTTGCGCAGACCGTGCGGACCGTCGGACATGACAAAGGAGCCTATCCCGAGCTTGGGGAAGGGTTTTGTCGTCCAAAAATCGCGGCCGCTGCATATCGCCGCCTTTTCGCGCAGTGTCATACGGGAGATGAGATCGTTGAGCTGTTGTTGTGTCATGACGGTATTTCTCCGTTGGCTTGTAGTCAACCATATGATACCACCATTCGCCCGAAAAGACAAGCCTAAAAACGCATTTACGCGCATTTGTCAAGTTTTGTAAAAATAAACGGACGATTTGCGCGCAAGTGGGTATAAATTGCGCGGCGATATGCTTGACTTTGTGCGCGCAAAAGCTATAAAATTAGAAAAAGCGCAAGGAGATCACCATGGCAAAAATCGTAAAAGAAGGACTTACTTTCGACGACGTACTGCTCATCCCTTCCTATTCGGAAGTGCTGCCGTACCAAGTCGATCTTTCGACGCACCTCACAGACAAGATCAAACTCAACATTCCGCTGCTCAGCGCATCGATGGACACGGTCACCGAGTATGAGCTCGCGATCGCGATCGCACGCGAAGGCGGCATCGGCATCATCCACAAAAACATGTCGATCGAAGACCAGGCACAGCAGGTCGACAAGGTCAAGCGCAGCGAGAACGGCGTCATCACCAATCCCTTCCATCTCAGCCCCGAGCATACCCTCGCGGACGCGGAGGACTTGATGCGCAAGTTCCGCATCAGCGGCGTGCCCGTGACCAAGGGAGGCAAGCTGGTCGGCATCATCACCAACCGCGACCTCAGGTTCGAGACGGACATGACCAAGACGATCGGCGAGTGTATGACAAAGGACAACCTCGTCACCGCGCCCGTCGGCACCACGCTCGAGCAGGCGCAGGAGATCCTCGGCAAGCATCGCATCGAGAAGCTGCCCCTCGTCGACAAGGACTTCAATCTCAAAGGACTCATCACGATCAAGGACATCGAGAAGGCGATCAAGTATCCCAACAGCGCGAAGGACGAAAACGGCAGATTGCTCGCAGGAGCGGCTGTCGGCGTCACCGCCGACGTGCTCGACCGCGTCGCCGCGCTCGTCGAAGCCAAAGTCGACGTCATCGTCATCGACACCGCTCACGGCCACTCCAAGGGCGTGCTCGACACCGTCGCAAAAATCAAATCGGCATATCCCGGCGTCACCTACATCGTCGGCAACGTCGCGACCGCTGAGGGCACCAAGGCGCTGTTCGACCACGGCGCGGACGTCGTCAAGGTCGGCATCGGACCCGGTTCCATCTGCACGACCCGTATCATCGCAGGCATCGGCGTGCCGCAGGTCACCGCAATCATGGATTGCGCCGAGGCGGCGGACAAGCTGGGCAAGCGCATCATCGCGGACGGCGGCATCAAGTTCTCGGGCGACATCGTCAAGGCATTGGGAGCCGGCGCAAGCGCTTGCATGATCGGCAGTCTGTTCGCCGGCACCGAAGAGACCCCGGGCGACATCGAGATCTTCCAGGGCAGGAGCTTCAAGGTGTACAGAGGCATGGGCTCGCTCGGCGCGATGAACGCGGGCAGCAAGGACAGATACTTCCAGGCGGGCGCGAAGAAGCTAGTCCCCGAAGGCGTCGAGGGCAGGGTCCCGTTCAGAGGCGCGCTGTCCGACGTCGTCTTCCAACTCATGGGCGGTCTGCGCAGCGGCATGGGCTATTGCGGCATGAAGGATATCGACACTTTGAGGAAGAACGCCAAGTTTATCAAGATCAGCGGCGCGGCGCTCGTCGAAAGCCATCCGCACGACATCTCGATCACGAAGGAAGCCCCCAACTATTCGACCAAGGGCTGACGTTTTTGCCAAGTCAAAGGACCGCCGTCGGCGGTCCTTTTTTGCGTCAAAAATCAAAACATGTCAATCTTTTTGAATGTCGTCGCGGTCGGTCGGCGGCACGGTGGAGTTTGATTCGGCGGCCTCGAGAGGGGTGCGTTTTGCCGTGCGTAAAAACAAAACGAGGAATATGATTGCGACGAGCGCGGCGGTGTAGTCGGCAATCGGCGTCGCCATCGCAATCCCTATCGCCGGAAAGTGCGCGTCCAAGATGAACATCAGCGGCACGTCGAGACCGCCCTTGCGCAGTACGGACAGCAACAGCGCGCGGTATTTTTTGCCCGTCGCCTGAAAGACGGTGACCGCGATGAATCCGACCGACGCGGACAGCACCGCCCAGCATATGATGCGCAAAAAGCGCGTGCCGTAGGCGACGGTCTCGTCGCTGTCGATGAACGCGCGTATGAGTGGTTCGGTGCAGGACAGCGAGATCGTCAGACATATCAGCGCAAAGCCGAACGTGCACGCCGACATGAACAGTATGGACGAGCGCATTCGGCGGCGGTCTCCGGACGCGTAGTTGTAGCCGATCAGCGGCAGCGCGCCCTGCGTTATGCCCTGAGTGATTGCAAATGAAGCCATATTGACGCGCTTTGCGACGCCGATGCCGGCGATCGCCGCGTCGCCGTACGCCGCCATGAGGTAGTTGACGACGAGGTTGGAGCAGGTCGTCAGCATGGACATCAGACACGCCGGAAGCCCGATCGACATCACCGCAAGCGACGTCCTGCGCGCGAAGGCGGCTTTGATCGGCTTGAGAGTGACCACTCCGCGCAATTTGAGTACGAGTATGACGAAGTAGAGCGCGGAGACGCAATTGGAAATCAGCGTAGCCAGCGCTGCGCCGGTCACCCCCATGCCCAAGCCCCAATCAAAGACGAACAGAGGGTCGAGCGCGACGTTGAGGATGCCGCCGAGCGACAGCCCTATCCCCGCATGCATCGCCTTGCCTTCGGCGCGCACCAGGTGGGCGAGCACGGACGAGAGCACGGTCGGGACGGAGCCGGCGACAATCGTATAAATCAGATAGTCGACCGCATATTGCAAGCGCATTCCGTCCGCTCCGAGCGCGGTCAGGAGGGGCTTGCGGAACAGTCCGAACACGAGCGAGAGCACCGCCGCGACCGCGACGCCGCCCCATACCGCGAACGAGGACGCGCGCCGCGCCCCGTCGGGATCGCCGGAGCCGAGTGCGCGCGACATCACCGACGCGCCGCCTATCCCGAACAGGTTGGCGGTCGCGGTCAAGAGCATGTAGATGGGCAGACACAGCGTGACCGCCGCGACCATCGTCTCGTCGCCCAGCCTGCCGACAAAGAAGGTGTCGGCAAGGTTGTAGACAATCGTAATCAGCTGGCTGACCACCGTCGGCAACACGAGCGAGACGACCGCCTTGGGGACGGGCGCCTTTTCGAAGATATATTTTTCCTTTTCGGACAGACGTGCCTGCATGTTTACAGTATAGTCCTTCAGGCGCATTGTTGTCAATGTCCGCGACGCGCGTCGAATTTTCGCGTCGGTATTGCATTGCGGGCGGATTGCTGATATAATAGAGAAAAAGGGACCCAACGGAGGAACTATGGACGTAAAAGAAGCGATAGCGGCTCGGTACAGCTGCCGCGCATACAAGCCCGAGGACGTAGACGACGCGCTGATCCGCGATTGTCTGGAATGCGCGCTGCTCGCGCCGTCGGCGTGCAACAAGCAGCCTTGGAAATTTTATGTCGTCAAGGGCGAAAAGAAGGCGAAGATTGCAAATTACACGCAGCTTTTCGGCGCGAACGGCTTTACCGACGGGGCGCCCGCGCTGATCGTCGTCACCGCAAAGCCGTCCGCAATCGATAAGGCGGCGGACAAGATCAAGAATTTGGATTTTTCCGCCAACGACCTGGGGCTTGCGGTCGGGCATCTTTGCCTGCGCGCGACGGAACTTGGGCTGGGGACGTGCATAATAGGCTGGCTGCAGGCGAAAAAGATTGCAAAGGAGCTGCCCCTTTCGGTCGGCGAAAAGGTCAAACTCATCGTCGCGATCGGGCATCCCGCGGACGAAGCGCGCCCCAAAAAGCGCAAATCCGCGGACGAAAAGATAGTTTTCGAGGAGTGAATATGAGCGGAAATCAAAAGAGGTTCAAGGTCAAAAAACAGAGGGCGTTCGGCGTGGCGATGTTCCTCACCGTAGGACTGATTGCAGGCATTCCCATGATTGTGCTCGGCGCGGGCAACGGCATCACCGCGGTGATGGTCATAGGCATAATTTTGACGGTGCTCGGCTTTTACGGCACGCCGGTCGCTTGGGTGCAATATTCCAACCAAAGTCTGCACGGCGCGGTGCTTGCGGCGATAGAGGACGAGGGCTTGGTGACGGTGTCGGCAATCGCCGCCCATCTCGGCAAAAACGACAAAAACGTGCGCGCAAGCGTGGACTATTTGATTGCGCAGGGCTGCCTCAAAGGCTATGTCCTCGACGCCGAGGGCAACATCGCGCGCTCCGCGCCCAAGCAGGGAGATTACATCGACCTTGGCAAGTGCCCCAACTGCAACGCGCCTCTCGTGCTGAGAGACGGCGAGATCAAGTGCGCCTATTGCGGCACCGTCGTGCGCAAAAAAGATATGTGACGCGATTGCTTGACTGTCGCATATTCACAGATTATAATATAACCAACAACGCGAGGTGATGTCATGAAAAGGAAGATTGTTGTCATTGTCGCTTTGGCGGCGGTATGTATGCTCTGCGTCTCGTTCGCGGCGTGCGGCGAAGAGTATTCGGGCGGATATATGTCCTGTTTGAAGAGCGACGCAAAGCTCGGCGAGATAGTCATGCTGGGCGCGCACGACGCCGGCACCGTGGGGCAAAACGAAATGGCTTGCACTCAGAACAGCGATTTCGGCGAGATGTTGGACGCCGGGGTCAGATATTTCGACTGCCGCGTGACCGAAGTCAACGGCGAATTGTCGTTTGTGCACGCAAATACCAATTCTCCGGCGTTTTGGGGAAGCGAATTGACGCTCGCCGAGGCGTGCGACGACATCGTCGCGTTCGTCGCGGAGTATCCGTCCGAAGTGATCGTGCTCGACTTTCAGCACACTTGGGACAACACCGAGGACAAGGTGATTGCGTTGCTCGAACAAAAATTGGGCAGCATCGCGCTCGACAAGTCGCTTGCCGCAGTCCCGTCAGAGGTCACGCTCGGGCAGATGCGCGAGTGGGGCAAGAACGTAGTCATCGTCTACCGCACCCCCGAAAAGTGTGAACAAAAAGACTTCCTCTACGAGAGGGAGGAGTATTTGCAGTCGGAATACAACAGCGGCATACACAGCATAGGCAAGAACAAATATGAAGAGAAGTATCCGCTGCTCATCGCAGAGTGGGACAAGTACATCGCAAACAAGAGCGAGGGCAAGCTGTTCGTGTTGCAGTCGCAGATCACCGCGACCGGCTGGCTCGCCGAGGCGGAGGCGAAGTTCAGACCCATCGCCAATGATTGGCTCGCAGATTTGGAGAAGGCGGAGAACGCCGACAAGCTCGCCGCAATCAACATCGTGATGCGCGACTTCGTCGCCGACGACGATATCGGCAGCGAGAGACCGTCGAACGAGGTTTTCAAGATCGTCGTCAAACTCAACGCCGCTAAGGGGCTTGTGGATCCCGAATTGCAAGAGACGCTGTTTGAGGGAGAGAACATCGCCTAAATTGAAAAACGCACGGCGCGCCCTTCGGGGCGCGTTTTTTGTGCGCCCGAAAACGCGCAACTTAAATCGCCATTTCATAAATATTAAAAAATATTGCAAAATATCGCCGTTGCCTATTGAAAATGCGCGCGCTATGTGTTATCATTTTTACGATAAGGTCGATTTCCCGAGGCGGTGAGATGAAGAAGAGTACGCGTATTTTTGTCGTGGTCGTCGTCGCGCTCATGTGCGCGGCGTGTCTGCTTGCGGTCGCGTGCACGGACGACGCCTCACTCAAACAGCCCAAACCCATGGAGGACTACATCGCCGAGGCCACCGACTCGATTGCCGCGGCGATAGAAAAGGGTACCGACGGCGGCATTGTCGGCGCGAGCGTGTCGGGCAATATGTCCGTTGACGGCGTATCGAGTGAACAATAAGTCTGTTGACGGACACGTCGCCGAGACCGAACTCGACGAAATGCTGAAAAATCCCGTACCCGTGTCGATTACGCTTGTTTTCGATACGCCGGGCACATATGAGATAAGACTGTATTTGCGCAAGGCGGGCAGCATGAGTTCGTCGTCCGCATCGGTGCGCATAACGGTGAAATAAACGGAGGAAAGCAATGCTCAAGATTCAATCTCCAATCAAACACAAATCCAAAAAGGGCGCGCTTGCCGTCGGAATGAAGGTAGGCTTTTTCACCATTTACGGGCTGCTCGGCTGGACGGTCGTGTTGCCGCTTGTCGGCGCAAAGCTCGTCAACGACGCCGTGTTCGGCAAACGCGTGACGCCGCTGGATATAACCTTGACCTACGATGATTTCAAAGACGTCATGACGCGCAAAGAGATGAGCTTCAGGTCCGGCAAGAACAGGCTCGCAGGATATCACTACACCGCAAAGTCGATTGAGGGTCGGGAGCAAAAGAGAGGCAAGGCGCTCGTCATCGTCAGTCACGGGATCGGCTGCAATATGGACGGCTATCTCAATCGCACGGAGTGGTTTGTCAAGCACGGTTACGAGGTGTTCACTTTCGACATGACCGGAACTTGTCTCAGCGAGGGCAAGGGGCTGCGCAGTTTGATGCAGTCCAAGGTCGACCTTCACAACGCGATAGAATTTGTCAAGACGCGCAAGGAGTTTGAGGGGCTGCCCATTCTCGTCTACGGGCACAGCTGGTCGGGATACGCCGTCGCAAACATGCTCAATTTCGGGCATCCCGAATTGACTGCGGTCGCGTCGCTCAGCGGCTTCAACGACACTTGGGGAATATTGCGGCCCCATGCGGCGAGGTATGTCGGTTCGCTTGCCGTTATGCTCAAGCCCTGGTTCAAGCTGCTCGAGAGAATAATGTACGGCAAGACGGCTTCTGGCAACGGAGTCACGGGCATCAACGCCTTCGGCGGCCCGGTATTGGTCGCGCACAGCGTCGACGATCCTACCGTGCCGATCGAGAGTTCGGTCTATGT
>CABKMX010000032.1 GCA_902373595.1 uncultured Christensenellaceae bacterium | reverse complement strand
GCTCACTCTCCTCGCGAGCAGCGTCCTCTTGCTCCATCTGTTCGAGCAAAGCTTCGTCGTCCTGTTCGACGTCGATGTCTTCGATATTGTCAGCCATTGTTCGCCTCCTCCAAAATTTTTTCTATCCTGTGATTGAGCCCGCTCTTGCTTATGCCCAGCTCTTTGGCAAGCTGCGCCATCGTGAATTCGGGTTTCGCCTCGCGCGCGTCGCAGACGGCGCGAAGCTTTTCGTCCAGCTTTTCGTAGCCGCCGTTTTCACGAAGAGTTGCGATTGCGGCAAGCAGCTTGTTGGACGCGCGCTGCGCCTTGTCTATGTTCGCAAGCGTACAATTGACGCCGCGATTGATGTTGTTGTTCGCCTCTCTGACCATCATCACGTCGCTGAGCGCGAACACGCTTTCATAAGCGCCCATGAACGCCAGCACTCCGCTGACATCCGTCCCCGACTTGCAATAAGCGCCGTACATGTCGCGCCTGTGGGTGACGTGCATCGCGATGTCTCTTGCGGCGAAATACTCGGCGAGTTCTCTCGCCGCGTCCTCGTCGAAAAAGGTGAACTCGATGTGATAGCCGCCGCCGTCGTCACTGCCCGGCGCATACGCGCTGCCGCAGACGGCGAACAGCCCTCTGACATAGGCGGACGCCTCTTTGTCGTTTTCGAACTTGCGCCCCAATCCGCCCCTGCCGTGCGCGGTCTCGGGCAGCAAATCGACGAAAATATCCTCCGCCGCGCCCGGTCTGACCGACGCCGAATAGAGCTTTTGCGCGGACGAATAGGCGAATTCCACCTCCGCGCCGTACAATTCCTTGATCAGTCCCAGCGCTATCAGGACCGGCTGCATGCTCTTGTGCTCGACGGTCAAGCCCAGCTTGTTGCTCTTGAGCGTAAACGAACCGGCGACTTTGACGATAGCGGCGAGATACGCCTTGCGCGCGGCGGTTTCGTCGTCGTCCGCCAGCGCGGTCTGCTTGCGCACTTCCAAAGTGATGTTCATACCGTGGTCCCCCTGCGGAACACAATGGGCTTGTCCGAGATGTTGACGACTGTGTCGCCGTCCAGCCCGAGTTTTTGCACTATGTCCAGCGCGTATTCGCACTTGCCGACGCGCGCCGGCTTGTGAGCGTCGCTGTTGACGATGAGTTTTGCCCCCGTCGCCGCGAGGATCTCAACGCCTTTGAGGTCGGGGGTCTTGTGTCTCGACGACAGTTCGACGAACGTCCCCGTCGCCGCGCATGCCTCGCCTATCGGCTTGAGCTCGACGTCCAACCTGAACCCGGGGTGTGTGAGCACGTCGATCTCGTGCTCGGTCACCGCCCTTACGAACGCCTCGGTGTTGAGCGCGCGCTGTTTTGCGCTGTTGCGGCAGATGTAGCGCGTCATGCCGTTGAGCGGCAGCTTGAAGTAATCCTTGAACCTCAACGGGTATGCGGTCAGATGAAATCCGGCAAGCACGACGTCCAGCTTGTCCGCGTCCTCGGGCGACAGATCGATCTCTCCTTGGGGACTGAGAATATTTGCCTCTATGCCGAGCAGCACTCTGAATCGATATTCCTTTGCAACCGCGTCGACGTCGCGTCTCATCTCGTCAAAGCGCGACGGCTTGACTCCGATCAACGGGTGCCTCTCGCCGTGGTCGGTGATTGCAAGCGCTCGAAGACCGAGACTCATCGCCGCGACGACGTTGTCTTCGACCGTCCCGGTGCCGTGAGAATATTTGGTATGTGAATGAAAGTCTGCGCGGATATTCATAATGCTCTTCCAGTCGCGCGCAAGCGCGCATATACGGACTTATATTATAGAATATAACACGCCAAAAAGTAAAGGCAAATCCGTCGCGTAATTGTAAATTTTTCATCGTCCCGAGACGACGACCTCAAGCTCGAGCGTCACGCCGCAGTCTTCGAACACCTCTCTTTGCGCCCTGTCGGCGAGCGCGAGATAGTCAGCCGCCGTCCCTCCGCCGACATTGACGATAAACCCTGCGTGTTTACGCGATATTTCCGCGCCTCCCACTCGCGCGCCTTTGAGCCCTGCGCGCTCGATGTACCACCCTGCCGACTTTCCGTCGGCACGCTTGAACGTACTGCCGAGCGACTTCCCGTTGGGCTGGCTCGCCGCCCTGAGCGCGGCATATCTCGCCGCCTCTCGCTCGACCGCCGCCCTGTCCGACCGCACGAGCGAAAACGCCGCCGCAAGTACAACCGCATCTTTGCCCAGCACGCTCCTGCGATAGCCGAAGCCGCACTCTTCGGGCCCCAGCCTCACTCTCTTGCCGTCCGCAAGCACGTCCACCCAAAGCGCGACGTCCGCAAATTCCGTCCCGAACGCGCCGGCATTCATCGCCGCCGCCCCTCCGACGCTGCCGGGAATTGCGGCAAGCCTCTCCAAACCCGACAGCCCCCGCTCCGCCGCCTTTTTGGCGAGCGAAGACAGCCTCTCTCCGGCGAACGCCACCGCGACCTCTCCGCGAAACTCCGCGCCCGTCATCGCTCTCGTCGTCAAGACCGCGGCGTCGTATTCTCCGTCGGGGAACAAGATGTTCGTCCCTCTGCCGGCGACGTCGAACTCCTCGCCCTCGAGCGCGGCGAAGGCTGCGGCAAACTCCTCTTCCGTCCGCGGCTCGATCAAAAGTCCGATCGTCCCCTCGTTGCCGTAAGAAGAAAAGGACGGAGCGCGTCTCCGCGCCCCGAATTTGTCCACAAAATATTGCGCGTCCATACACGCAAATATATGACCGCCTTCCTCGCTCTATGCGATTGGAATATCGAGCAATTCGCATTCTCGAACGGCGTCTTGCAATTCCTTGACGGAGCCGCTCTCAAACACTCTCTGCTTGAACGCCTTGCCGCCCGTCAGCCCTTTGACGTAATACGCCAAATGCTTCTTCATGTTGGCGGCGACATATACAGGCGAGTGAAATTCGAGCATCGTCGCGATGTGTTCGTCGACCGCCTCTCTCCTTGTGCGCCACGGCCTTTCAATGCCGGCGATGTCCGCAAACAGCCACGGGCACCCGAGCGCGCCCCTTGCGATCATCACGCCTGCCGCGCCGGTGATTCTCAACATCTCGCGGAAGTCGTCGGCGCTGTCTACGTCGCCGTTCGCAAGCACGGGAATATCGACCGCCCGAACGACCTCTGCGATATATTCCCTGTCCGCAATCCCCGAATAAAACTGCTCTCGCGTCCTGCCGTGAACGGTCAAAGCGTCCGCTCCGGCATCTTGCAAAATCTTTGCGAAATCAACACCGGTACGAGAATTTTGTTCAAAACCTATCCTGAATTTGACACTCACAAACTTGCCCGAAAGTTTGAGAGTGCGCACAATCTTTGCCGCCAGCTCCGGCTCTTTGAGCAACGCGCTGCCCTCGCCGTTGCCGACGATTTTGGGGACGGGACAGCCCATATTGACGTCGACGATGTCGAACTTTTCGAGCGCGGGATGGCGCGCCGCAGCCAGCATAATCTCGGGCTCTCTGCCGAAGATCTGCACCGCCTTGACCTTTTCCTCGTCCGTCGTGTGGAGCAGGTCCTCCGTCTTTGCGCTGCCGTAAAGCAACCCCTTCGCCGAAATCATCTCTGTGTAGGTAATCGCCGCTCCGGCACGCGCGCAAAGTCTGCGAAAGCCTACGTCGCTGAATCCGGCTATCGGCGCTAGCACCGCCTTGGGCGTATCAAATATCTCGACGGGACTCACGTCTTTTCACCTCTTCCCAAAGCTCGTCCGCCTCCTTTGGCGACAGCTCGTTCACCGGTCGCCGAGCAAGCTCCTCAAGCGCGGCATATCGTCTCTCGAACTTACGCACCGCTCTCGACAGCGCAATCTCGGGGTCGCACTTGAGCAACCTGACGACATTGACCGCGGCGAACAGCAGGTCGCCGCATTCCGACTCTCTTTCGTCCGCACTCTTTGCGGCGAGACATTCCGCCGTCTCTTCGGGCAGCTTTTGCGCAGCCGCCTCCGCGCTCTCGAAATCGAAGCCGGCCTTTGCAGCTGCCTTTTGTATCTTGAGCGCACGCTCGACCGCAGGCAACGCCTTGGCGACTCTTTTCATCTTGTCCGAGGCTCGGTATGCGCCCTTTTCTTTCGCCTTTGCCGCTTCCCACGACGCGAGACTCTCTTCGGCATTGTTCGCGACGACGTCGCCGAACACGTGCGGATGACGAGTGATTAATTTTTCGCACAGTTCGGTCAATGCGTCCGACAGGTCGAACTCGCCGTTCTTCTCCGCAATCTCGCAATGAAACACGCTCTGCAACATCACATCGCCGCACTCCTCGCGCATATTGGCGATGTCACGGTTGTCGATTGCCTCAACCAGTTCGTACGCCTCTTCGACGGCGTTGGCACGAATGCTCTCGTGCGTCTGCGCCTTGTCCCACTCGCACCCGTCGTCCGCGCAAAGTCTGCGCATGATTTTGACAAGATCGGCAAAGTCGTGGCGACGCTTGTCCTTGAACGACAGAGGCGGAACTTGCGCCGCGTCGCACGCGCGAATTGTCGCCGCCGTCCTCTCTTCGCCGTCGCAAAACACGGGCGCGTCTTCACCCAACAGCCGCGACAGCTTTTGCGCCGTCTCTTTTACCGCGCTTTCGTTGACGCGCGTCAGCACCAACGCTGACCGCGTGTCGTACCAAAAATCTTTCGCCGAGACAAAAGCGTCGGCCTCAATCGTCAATGTGCCGAGCGTCTCGGCAATGTTGTCGCGTCTCTTCATTCGTATTGTTCTCCCTGCGGAACCTCGGCTTCAGCGCGCCGACAGCGAGCAAAACGCCGCTGTAAGCCGCAATCGCCGTCACCGCCGCTGCCGCGAGCTTTGCCCACGGCGAAATATCGGCGAGGGTAACCGCCTTTTCCGCAATTACCATTATAACACCCGCAAGGGCTGTCTTGGCAAACGTTTTGCGTGCGATAAACGCGCTTCCCGTCCGTTTGCGATAAACAAACGCCGCCGCCGTCGCCGCAACGAAATACATCGCGCATTGAGCGACCGGCGCGCCGACAACGCCCACTCGCGGTATCAATACCGCCTGAAGCGCCTGCTTGACAATCGCGGCGACCAGCATGATGCGCATCACTTTGCCGCCGCCGTCCATCGCCTGCAACGACGAGCAAAGTAGTTGCATTACGACGACGGGAACAATCCCGGCAGCCTGCCATTGCAACAGCCGCGCCGCCACCGCAAGCTCCGCGCCGCTCAATGTGGGATAGAGCACGGCGAGCAGCTCTCTCGGAAAAATCGCAAACGCGATTGCGCACGGCACCGCAAACATCACTCCCCATCCGACCGCGGTGCTGGTCTTTGCGTGAGCGGCATTCGCACCGCCTCTGACATACTCGGAAGTGAACTTCGGGAGCGCGGCGGCGGAGGCGGAAAACGCGACGACAATCGGCATATTGACCAGCGTACCGACCGCCCCGGTGAGCAAACCGTATTGCGCCCTCGCGACGTCTTCGACAACTCCGTCCAACCTCAACAGCCCGACAATCGCAAAGCTGTCGACAAAGGCGCAGAGAGGCAGCACAAGCGCGGATGCCATCAACGGAAGCATCGCTGCAAACATCTCTTTAGATAGCGTTTTATCGACACGGGTTCCTAAAAATTTATATCTTCTCCAAAACGCCGACCTCAACGTCAGCGCTCCTGCAAACTCCGAGATTGTCACCGCCGCGAGCGCTCCGTACACTGCATATTCCACTCCTCTTCTCGCGGCGAAGTACGCGCACGCCAAGCCGAAAATCAGCTTGATTGCCTGTTCAGCGGTCTGCGTCAGCGCGCATACGGACGAACCTCCGTCCGCAAGGAATATGCCGCGATAGAGCGCGGAGAGGGCGACCGCTCCGACCGCAGGCAAAAGCAATGCATAGCCGATTGCGAATTCGCCTGCGCTTTGCAGTTTTGCGACCGGAAATATCGCCGCCGCAAACAGCGCCATCCCTGCCGCCGCCAGCGCAAAGCTCATTCTCCGCGCCGCCGCATACACGTTTGCGCCGTCCTCACCGCGCGCCTTTGCCGCCGCAAAAGCTCGGGCGGTGATTGTCGGCAACGCTCCCGACGTCAATGTTACAAACAGTGCATAGACGGGGAAAAATGTCTGGTAAAGCCCCATTCCCTCCGCGCCGAGCACATTGGTCAACGGGACGCGATAGATTGCTCCGACAATCTTGCCGGCAATCGACGCCGCCGCCAACACCGCAGTCGACGCCGCAAGAGAGCCGCTCTGTCCGAAACGCCGTGCGTGCACTTCCGCCATCTTCACCTCCGTCCGAGATAGTATGTGTGCAAGGCGCATTATTATAGGCGCTCCACGGACGCAAATCGGCGGCGTTGCCTTCCCGGCGCCGAACATCCCGTGAACATAAATGTTTTTCCTTTGTTCGGCTGCTCTCGGCTTTCCCCTATGCGAATTTTCATCGCCGCATCGCCGCCTTGGATAAAAACTTCGCGATTGCCAACAATATAGTCAAACCCAAAGGAGGTGCAACATGGCAAAGCAGATGGATCGTCAAAAGCAGTCTGCCCGCAAGGATACCGCCAAAAAGACCGCCGACAAGGCGTGCGGCAAGAATTGCGGCGGAACAAAGAACTGCGACTAAGTCGCAAAGGCGTCCCGAAAATCGGGGCGCCTTTTCTTTTCCAAAGCGAAAACTCAATACATATGCAAAAAAATTCGGCGGCAAAAGCCGCCGAAAAATCATTCTATGATGAAGACTTTGCTTTCGTCCGGTTTGAGTTTACAGGCAATTGCCGAGCCTTCGCCGCTCTCGCCCGACCAAACTTCGCGGAACGAATATTTCTCCTTTGAAGGCAGCGCAACGTATTCGTCGCTCGCGAGCGTTTTCAGGTCGAGCTTGCCCGACGCGCCCAGAACGGTGCCGCGGTTGAAGAAACATACCGCCGCCCTGCCGCCCGTCAGCGGTCTGACCAAGATATCCAGCCTCGCGCCGCGCTTGATGCGCTTCGCCTGCCTGCCGAGCGGATCTTGATCGATTGCAATCAGGTCCTTTTGCGTGACAATCTTGAGCACGTCGTCGGTGATGGTCCTCAAATCGTTGCCGAGCACGAGCGGCGCCGCCATCATACACCACAGCGCAAAGTGCGACTTGTTGCGCTCGAGCGTCAAGCCGCCGTTGCCGACCTCGAGCATATCGGGATCGTTCCAATGCCCGGGCGACGCGTACTTCCACAGCTTGACGTTGTGCTCGTAGATGAGCTTGATCCAACGCCAATTGGGATTGATGTCGGGCGTGGTACGCCACAGATTGCCTGCGCTCGCGCCCCACTTGTACGGCTGATTGAGTCCCCATTCACATATCGAGAACGTAATCGGTTTGAGCGGCTGTCCCGTCTCTTCGGACACCTTCTTTGCCGCCGCCTCGAGCGCCGCGCCCATCTTGCGGTATTGCAGCATCGCGCTGTCCGCGCGCGTCGATATCGGGTTGAACATCTTGACGACGTTGACGCCCTTGCGCAGCGCGACGACCAATTGGAAGCGCGCGGTGATGTTCCAAAATTTCTGCGGCGGAATTTCCGCCATATAGTCCTTTTCGCCGTTGACCTGAACCATCAACGCCTTTTCGTAAAGTCCCTTTTTGCGAACGCAAACGGTCAAAACATACTCGCCGTCCTCTTCGGCATATATGTTGTTGAACTCGAGCGCACCGCGGCAGGCGTCAAGCCCGCTGACGTGATAGCCGCACCCCACCTTTTTATCGGGCATGAACTTGGCAAGCCCGCTGACCTTGCCGTCCGTGCAGGGATAAAACTTGCCATTGCGCTCCCCTCTCTTGACCACCTCGACGCCGTAGACGAGCGGCGCGTATTTGGGGATGGGGACGTTGTGGCAAAAGTCGTATTTGAGATACTCGAACCCCCACCGCGCGAACGTCAGCGCGTCCTTGTATTCGTTGCCGTAGCCAGCCGGCAGATCCTCGCAGGTCAGTGTGCCGTTGGACGAATATATACCGGCTTTGAGCCCGAGCGCATTGATTTTGGCGACAAGCGCCTTCATGCCGTGCGCAAACTTGGTCAAATCGTGTTGAACCTCGCCGTTTTCGTCCCTGAGCGACGAGTGCCAATTGTCGTCGATGTTGATGCGGTCGTATCCCGCGTCGAGCAAGCCCTTCTCCTTCATCGCGACCGCAGTCTCATATATTAAATCTTCGTCGATGGTGTTTTTGAATGTGTTCCAGCTCGACCACCCCATAGGCGGAGTGAGCGCGTCGCCGCCCTTATATTCGACGTTGGAATAGAGATCGCTGACGCGCGACGGGCGCGTGAACAGCTTTTTGAGATAGCATATCGGGCACATGCCGTTGCGTTTCATAGTTGTCCTCCCGAGTTGTTATAGTTTTATTGTACAATATATCCGCCCAAAGGTCAACATTCGGCGACAAAAAACCGCGCCCCGAAGGACGCGGTGTTTGTCAAATCGATGTTCAGCGGGTGAACTTGAACGCCTTGAAGCCCGGCCAAACAGCGCCCTTGCCGAGATCTTCCTCGATGCGGAGCAGCTGGTTGTACTTGGCGACGCGCTCGCTTCTGCTGGGAGCGCCCGTCTTGATCTGGCAGGTGTTGAGCGCAACCGCGAGGTCGGCAATCGTCGTGTCCTCGGTCTCGCCCGAACGGTGAGAGG
>CABKMX010000031.1 GCA_902373595.1 uncultured Christensenellaceae bacterium | reverse complement strand
ATCCCGTCCCCGAAAACGTGTTGGACGAGATCTTGAAGGCAGGCGAATATGCTCCCACCGGCATGGGACAGCAGAGTCCGATCATCATCGTAATCACCGATCCCGAGGTGCGCCGAGGTGTCCGAACTCAACGCCGAGATTGCCGGCAGAGACGGCGATCCGTTTTACGGCGCGCCGGTGATATTGCTCGTCGCCGCCAAAAAGCGCCCGACCGACGTGTATGACGGCACATGCGTAATCTCCAATTTGATGAACGCCGCGTGGTCGCTCGGTGTGGGGTCGTGCTGGATCCACCGCGCAAAGGAAGAACTCGAGGGCGAGTGGGGCAAAAAGCTGCTCGCAAAGCTGGGTATAGAGGGCGAATACATCGGCGTCGGACATGTCGCGCTCGGCTATCCCGACGGCGAGATCGCCGCGCCCAAGCCGCGCAAGAGCGATTGGGTCTACCGCGTGTGATTGCGCAAAACGAAAGACGACAAAGGGACCGAATTTTCGGTCCCGATTTTTTGCAAAACGCGACTACGTCCGCCTGTCGGACGGGCTGTCAGTCTTCAAGCCCCGCCAGCCAGTCGAGCGATACGTCGAAAAAGCGCGCGATTGCGACGAGATTGGACAGGGTCGGTTCGCATTTGTTCAACTCCCAAAGGCTGATTATCGACTTGCCCACGCCCAGCTTTTCGGCAAGCGCAATCTGACCGATGCCGGCGTCTTTGCGCAGTTCTCTCAATCGTTCTCCGAATGTCGCGTCCATATAACTATCTTCCCACAAAATTGGGAATTTTAGTCGACTTCCCACTAAAATGGGAACAAAATAAAAATAACGGGTATATCGTCGATATATCCGTCTGCGGATTTCGGCGGAGAGGCGGAGGTCTCTCCGCTTCGCTTTACGTCATTTTGACAAAACATTTACGCATATATACTTGTAAAAAGTTTGCGCGCAATGATATAATATAAGCGTGAAAATTTTATCATACGGACGGAGCTGCCGTCCAAGGAGATAACTATGGACAAGATGACAATCAGAGACGTAGACGTCAACGGCAAGCGCTGCCTCGTCAGAGTGGACTTCAACGTCCCGATGAAGGACGGCGTAATCACCGACGATACTCGCATCATCGGCGCGTTGCCGACGATCGAATATTTGATGCAGCACGGCGCAAAGGTCATCCTTTGCTCCCATATGGGCAAGCCGCACAGCATTCTCAGCGCAAAGGTCGGTCTGACCAAGAAGGAAAAGAAGGCGGTCGAGGCTCTTCCCGAGAACGAGAGAGCCGCCGCGACAGAGGCGTACATCGCCAAGGCGCTCAAGAACGATCCCGTCAAACTCACGCTCAAGCCGGTTGCGGACAGGCTCAACGAGCTGCTCGGCGGCAAAGTGACGTTCGCAAAGGACGTCGTCGGCGAGGACGCGAAGGCGAAGGTCGCCGCATGCAAGAACGGCGAGTGCGTGCTGCTCGAGAATCTGCGTTTCTATGCGGAGGAGGAGGGCAGAGGCGAAGAGTTCTGCCGTCAGCTCGCTTCCTATTGCGACATCTATGTCAACGACGCTTTCGGCACAGCGCACCGTTCGCACGCTTCGACCGCGGCGATCGTCGAATACGGCTTTGTCAAGACCGCGGTCTGCGGCTTCCTGATCGAGAAGGAGCTCAAAGTCATGGCTCACGCGCTCGAGGCGCCCGAGAGACCGTTCGTCGCGGTGCTCGGCGGTGCGAAGGTCGCGGACAAGCTCAAGGTCATCGACAACCTGCTCAACAAGTGCGACAGCCTCATCATCGGCGGCGGCATGGCGTACACCTTCCTCGCGGCGCAGGGCTATGAGGTCGGCAAGTCGCTGGTCGACAACGAGAAGATGGACTATTGCAAGGACATGCTCGCCAAGGCGAAAGAGCTCGGCAAGACAATCTATCTGCCGGTCGACACCGTCGTTGCGGCGGCGTTCCCCGACCCCATCGACGCCGAGATCGCGGTCGAGACGGTCGACGTCAATGCAATCCCTGCCGACAAGATGGGACTCGACATCGGCGACAAGACAAAGAAGCTGTTCGCCGACGTCATAAAGAGCGCGAAGACGGTCATCTGGAACGGCCCGATGGGCGTATTCGAGAACCCGACGCTCGCGAAGGGCACAATCGCCGTTGCACAGGCTATGGCGGACGCAAAGGGCGCGACGACAATCATCGGCGGCGGAGACAGCGCTGCCGCGGTCAAGCAGCTCGGCTTTGCGGACAAGATGACCCACATCTCCACGGGCGGCGGCGCGTCGCTGGAGCTGTTCGAAGGCAAGGTGCTCCCGGGCATCGCATGCCTCAACGACAAGAAGTAATTTTGAGAGGTATATCATGAGAAGACCCATCATTGCAGGCAACTGGAAGATGAACAACACCAAGGCGCAGACCTATGCGCTGCTCAACGATCTCATTCCGCTCGTCGCGGACGCCGAGGCGGAGGTCGTCATCTGCGTGCCGTACACCAGCATTTGGGCTGCCGGCGACGCAATCAAAGGCACCAACATCAAGCTGGGCGCGGAGAACGTGCATTGGGCGGAAAAGGGAGCCTTCACCGGTGAGATCAGCGCCGATATGTTGCTCGAACAGGGCGTCGAGTACGTCATCATCGGACACAGCGAACGCCGTCAATACTTCGGCGAGACGGACGAGACCGTCAACAAGCGCGTCAAGACCGCGCTTGCAAAGGGACTCAAGCCCATCATCTGCGTCGGCGAGACCCTCGAGGAGAGAGAGGGAGGCAAGGTCGAAGAAGTGCTCGTCAGACAGACCAAGGGCGCGTTCGACGGCGTCGACGCCGCGGACCTCGACAACATCGTCATCGCGTACGAGCCCGTTTGGGCAATCGGCACCGGCAAGACCGCGACCGCTCAAGACGCGAACGACACAATCGCGATCATTCGTCGCACGATGGGCGAGCTCTACGGCGAGAAGAACGCCGAGGAGAGAGTTCGCATCCAATACGGCGGCTCGATGAATCCCAAGAACGCAAAAGAGCTGATGGCGATGCCTCAGATTGACGGCGGACTCATCGGAGGAGCGTCGCTCAAGGCGGTCGACTTCTCGCAAGTCGTCAAATACAACGGCTGAAAAATGACAAAAAAATTGCCGCGGAGTGACCGCGGCAATTTTTTGTTGCCGAAAATGCGACGAGTGATTACTGTTCCTCAGCTTACTTTGTCAAGCCGAGGATCTCGTCCGCGGACGCGCCGAGCGCCTTGCACAATTTGGCAAAGGTGAGCAGCGACGGCTGGATTCTGCCCGACAGGTATTGCGACAAAGTCGGTTTCGATACGCCGATCTCCGCGGCGATTTTGCTCTTTGTCTTGTCGGAAGCGAGAATCTCGGCCTTGATGTTCTCGGATATCTGTTCCTGCAACGTCATACCTGAATCTCCCGAGACGGAAGGAGATCTCCGTCTGCCTATAGTATAGTATTATACAAATTATATTGCACTTTTCGGTTTTGCGCAAGCTTTTTAGGCAATACCAAAAGCGAAGATAAAGAAGCCTCTTTTTTGCCTTTGCGGCGATTTGACAAGCATTTGTTTTATGTTGCGCGCATGCGCATATCGGATTGCCGAGAACACCTGCCGAGCAGTCGGGGAAAGGCAATTTTGAAAACGGCTTTACGCAGGCGCGCGTATGCGATTGACTATATTTTTGCGGTGTGCTAAAATATAGCCGAAAAAGCCGAAAGGCGAAAATTTTGAGGTAAAGCAAAAGAGGTTTTTATGAAATTCACAGGACTTATCATCATGGACGGCTACGGCATCGCTCCGTACGGTCCCGACGACGCGATCTCGCCCGAGACTTCTCCGCGAGTGATCGCGATGCAGGACAAATATCCCTCCACTCGGCTCAAGGCGAGCGGGCTTGCGGTCGGTCTTCCCGAAGGACAGATGGGCAACAGCGAGGTCGGGCACCTCAATATCGGTGCCGGCAGGGTCATCTATCAAGAACTCACCCGCATCACCAAGGCGATCGAAGACGGCGACTTTTTCACCAACCCGGCGCTCGTCAAGGCGATGGACGACGCCAAGGCGAACGGCAAAAAGCTGCATGTGATGGGGCTTGTCTCCGACGGCGGCGTGCACAGCCACATCACCCACCTGTTCGCACTGGTCGAGATGGCGAAGCGCCGCGGGCTGGACAACGTCTACATCCACTGCTTTATGGATGGCAGGGACACCCCTCCCGAGAGCGGCAAGGGCTACATCGAACAGCTTCAAGCGCATTTGGACAAACTCGGCTTCGGCAAGATCGCGACGATCTCGGGCAGATTTTATGCGATGGACCGCGACAACATTTGGGACAGAGTGCAAAAGGCGTACGAGGCGCTTGTCGACGGCAAAGGCGTAGAGGAGAGCGACCCGATTGAGGCGATGCAAAACAGCTATGACAAGGGCGTGACCGACGAGTTCGTGATCCCGACCGTGCTCACGGACGGCGGCAAGCCCGTCGCGACGGTCGACGAGGGCGACAGCGTCGTCTTCTTCAACTTCCGTCCCGACCGCGCAAGGCAGATTACGCGCGCATTCATCTATTCCGATTTTTCGTCCTTCCCGAGGGCGAAGGGTTTCCTTGCGCCGCACTTCGTGTCGTTTACGCAATACGACGTGACCTTCAACGACGCGCTCGACGTCGCGTTCCGTCCCGAGAGCTACACCAACACTCTCGGCGAATATCTCGCCAAGCAGGGCATAAAGCAATTCCGCATTGCGGAGACTCAAAAGTATGCGCACGTCACCTTCTTCTTCAACGGCGGCGTCGAGGCGCCGAACGAGGGCGAAGAGCGCATCCTCATTCCGTCTCCGAAGATTGCGACATTCGACATGAAGCCGGAGATGAGCGCGTACGAGGTCGCCGACAGGGCTGTCGAGGAGATAAAGAGCGGCAAGTACGGCGTGATGATCCTCAACTTCGCAAATTGCGACATGGTCGGGCATACCGGCGTCATGGAAGCGGCGAAAAAGGCGGTCGAGGTCACCGACGAGTGCGTTCAAAAGGTCGTCGACGCGATCTTGTCCGTAGGCGGACAGGCATTCGTCACCGCCGATCACGGAAACTGCGATCACATGTTCGACGCGGACGGCACTCCGTTCACCGCGCACACGACCAACCCCGTGCCGTTCATCGCGATTGGCGTCGACGGCGTCAAGGCGCTTGCGGACGGCGGCAGGCTGTGCGACATCGCCCCGACCATGCTCGACGCGATGGGGCTTGCGATTCCGTCCGAGATGACGGGCCACTCATTGCTTGTCAAGTGAGCTATATGCATACGGGCGCGCCTTCGGGCGCGTCTTTTTATGCCCTCGCGGCATGACATGGCATAAAAAATAAGCATTTGACATCATTGCCGCACGATGATAGAATTTGTTTGGAAATGAAAATCGCACAGGCTGACAAAGTCGGGTCGGCTAATCGACTTGATTGCGATTACAAACACAGACAGGAAAATTTGAACACAGTATGACGGAAAGAGAATTCAAAACGATAGCAAGAAAACGTTTTGGCTCGGAGCGCGCGCTTTACGGAAGCAAGAGGATATGTCTTGAAGAGTGTCGCTTCGAGGGCGAAGAGGACGGAGAGTCGGCGCTCAAACAGTGCGAAGACGTCGTCGCGAAAAGATGTTTCCACGATTTGCGCTATCCGTATTGGCACGTCCGCGGACTTGTGCTCGACGGGTGCACGATGACCGAAAACTGCCGCGCCGCTCTCTGGTATGACAGCGACGTTGTCATGCTAGAATGCGACCTTAAAGGAATCAAGGCGTTTAGGGAATGCGATGACGTCAGGATTGAGAATTCGCGCATCTCTTCGCCGGAATTCGGCTGGAAGTGCCGCGGCATTTCTCTCAAAGATTGCCGTTTGACGTCGGGGTACGCGTTTTTGGACAGTTCGGACGTCACTCTCGAAAACGTCGACTTCGACGGCAAATATTCCTTTCAATACGTAAAGGGTATGATCATTTCAAATTGCCGTCTCGACACAAAAGACGCGTTTTGGCACACCGTAGATGTCACCGTCAAGGACAGCGTGCTCAAGGGCGAGTATCTCGGTTGGTATTCCAAAAATCTGACGCTGATACGCTGCAAGATTGTCGGCACGCAACCGCTTTGCTATTGCAGCGGTCTGAGGTTGATCGACTGCGAGACGAAGGGGTGCGATCTTGCGTTTGAGTACAGCGATGTCGAGGCAGAGATAAGGGGAGGGATCGATTCGATCAAGAACGTGCGTTCCGGCTATGTCAACGCCGACAGCATCGGCGAGGTGATAAGGACCGATGACAGCGTTTACGGTTTCAATGCAAAAGTGACTGTTTCAAAATGAATTGAGCGCGGCAATCCGCGCTCTTTGAAAAATGTCGACATGTATTCCGTTTTCGCGTCAGTTGCGGCCTCGAAGCACCTTTTTGATGCGCGCTATGATGAAGAGCGGCAGCGTCTCGCAATCTTCGTAAGAATAAAATTTGCCCGAGACGGACACCCCGTCTTTGTGCAGGCGCAGTCTTCCGACGCAACGTTTGCCGGCAATCGACACTATCACCCTCGAGCCGCTGTCGACGCGGTCGGTATATTCCGCAATCAGGGTGTCGTTCCCGTAACGGACCGCGAACACGCTGTCGTTGTTGCTGGCGCTGTCATAGAGTATTAGGTCGTTGGCTTTTCCGTCCTCGGTGATTTCGTCGAGATTGGCGAAGAGAGGTATCATAGGCGACGAAGCGAAGCACGATTGGCACGCCTCTATCATGCTGATACCGTATTCGGTATAGAGTTTGTAGAGTATTATCGGAGAGTCGAGTTCGCCGGCGATTGTCGCAATCGTGTTGCGGCTCATATAGCGCTTGCGCAACTCGCTGTCGTACCAAATGCGCAACAGCGAATCGCGGTCACATATTGCCATTGCGTATTTTTCGGGCGCATACGGCAAATCGTACGGGAGACAAACTTCAAATTCCGCGCCCAGATGATCTTTGAGGATTACCTCTTTGATCACGTCGACGGTGGCGGGATTGCCGGTGCAGATTGCTATCTTCATCTTTGTGCAAAAATGCCCTGCAAAATGCAGGGCAAAAATCAGTCGTCTTCGCTGTTTAGGTCTTCCTTCTCTTCGTCTTCTTCATCGATATCTTCGACGCTGTCGATGTCATAATCGAAATCGTCTTCGATATCGTCGTGGAATTCCTCTTCTTCCTCTTCTTCGTCGTCCTCGTCGGAATAGTCCGCGTCGTCGAAGTTCTCGTTGTCGTCGAAAGGCTCGTCATAGTCCGCCCAGCTCTCTTCTTCGGCAAGTTCGTCGAACGAGACCTTTTCGAGGTCTTCTTCGGAGCGGTCGGTGTCATCGATGTTGTAGACGTGCTCGTCGTCATCGGTATTGTCGGGATTCTTCTGTGCGCAATACGCGCAAATCTTTTCGCCCGGTTCGAGATAGTTGACGTGGCAGACTGGGCACAATTCTTCCTCTTCGTCTTCGAGGAGGCTGGCGCCGCCGATCTTCAATTCCGCCTTGCAGACATCGCAATATTCCTCTTCTTCGGGGATCCAGTTGAGTTCGCAACGGGGGCATCTCTTATACTTTGCCATAATTCATACCTCTTTTCATATGCTGAGACATAGCTGTCTTTGCGTGTAGTATTATATGCATTCGCGCGGCATTTGTAAACACTTTTTAGGTATGTTTTTCAAATTATATATATTTTTTTCATATGCGCGCGCATTAAAATTGCGCAGCGCCTTACGCGGTGCGTCCAAAATGCGTCGGCAAAACAGACAACGCGCGTGAGAGGTTGCCATTTCGGCCCGGCGGTGCTATAATAACGATATGGGAAAAAATTTCAGACACAATCGACCGCGCAGACAGCGCGACGAATATACTCCCGTCGGCGACGAGAAGGCGCTTTCGACTCCGCTTGAGGCGCTCGGGTTGTCCGAACGCACGACCGAGTTGCTTTCAAAGGGCGGCATCGCCTCGGCGCGCGACATTGCGGCGCGCCGCATGCGCGAGATGTATCGCATTCAGAACATCGGCAAAAAGCAATGTTTTGAAATCAGGGACGCTCTTTCCAAGCTTGGGCTTGATTTCCGCCCCGACGAAGAACAGCAGCAGCCAAAGTCTACGCGAGAGGAAGCGCGTACGGACGCCAAGCGCGACCGTCGTCAACAGAACGAACAGCCGCAGAGCGGCGCAAAGCGCGACGAAAAGAGGCAGGGCGGCGAATGCGGCAAAGACCGCAAAGATAGCCGCGACGACCGCAGGGACAAAAACGACCGCCGCGACGGCAAGGGCAAGCAACAGCGCAAGGAGCGCGATCCGTATGCCGGCATGAGCCTTTACGAGATCGTTTACGGCAAGCGCGAGCCTGCGCCCGTCGTCGAAAAGCCGCAACGCGAGCCGCTGCCGCCGGACGCGATCGTCAAGTTCAACCGCAAGGGCAAGTGGGGCTACCGCGACCGCAAGGGCAACGTCGTCATACAGCCCGATTATGACGACGCCTTTGAGTTCTCAGAAGATCTCGCCTGCGTGGAGAGGGACGGCAAACTCGGATATATCGACAAGAAGGGCGACGTCGTCATCGACTTCAAATTTGATTCGGCGACTTCGTTCAGCGACGGGCTTGCGTCCGTCACCGTCGGCGAGAAGTCGGGCTACATCGACAAACAGGGCGAAGAGGCGGTGTCGCTCAGGTTCGACGTCGCGACGCCGTTCGAG
>CABKMX010000030.1 GCA_902373595.1 uncultured Christensenellaceae bacterium | reverse complement strand
TTTTGGGACTGTTTATCAGAGTCAGCAGCTTTTTGCAAAATTTTGTTTCCCTGACCATTATGGGGCAGAGTCTGAACGTATTTGATTTTCTGGTCATTGACCTTTTATGGTGGCGGAATACAAAACGCATTCGTTTTACAAAAATACCCGAAAAAGAATTGTATCGGAATCCGAAAAAACATATATGGTCGTTTATCAGGGGAGTTGTGATGTATCTGATAATCGCTTTAGTAGACGGATATATATTGACGTTATTTTAGTCGGAAATATAGTATGGACGGTAATGGAGGATACGAATGAAACCGGATTATAAGAATTGGGTGCCGAGAGGGTTGTTGTTTCTCCTCGGCGGCATGGCGATTATCTGTCTTGCCTTATGTATCGTGTTCGGCATGGCGGGCGTGGCGACGGAGGGCGGACTGCGCATCGCGCTCGGCGTTCTCTTTGGCGCAGCGTTTTTGCTGTTTGCCGTCCTGACGGGCATATTTGCAAATATGTATTGCGCCTTTTCGTATCACGGCAAAAAGCAGGTTTCAAAACGGGTGATCGAAGGCATTGCGCAATACGTTGCATTGTCGGACGGAGGAAAGGGGTTGGATGTCGGATGCGGCAGCGGGGCGCTTACCATCGCCTGTGCAAAGCGCAATCCGCGCGCGCAGATGGTCGGCATAGACCGCTGGGGCAAAGAATACGCCTCGTTCAATCTTCCGCTCTGCGAACGCAATGCAGAGGCGGAAGGGGTGCGAAATGTATCATTTTTGCGCGGGAACGCCGTAAAACTCGACTTTCCGGACAAAACGTTCGACGCCGTGACGAGCAACTATGTCTATCACAACATCAAGGGCAAGGATAAGCAGCAGCTTCTTTCGGAAACGCTGCGCGTGCTGAAAAAGGGCGGCACATTCGCCATTCACGACATCATGTCGCCGCGCGAATACGGCGATATGCGGGCGTTCGTGAAAAAACTGAAAGAGTGCGGTTATGAAAAGGTCGAGCTTGTCGATACGACGGACGGATTGTTTCTGACAAAGAAAGAGAGCGGAGCATATATGCTCGCGCATTCCAAACTGTTGGTCGGGAAAAAGTAACGGCACGAAAGGAGGGCAGATTTGACGACGACTGCAATGACCGTACTCGGTTTTTGTATCATATTCATCGCGACGACTGCCGGCGCGGCGCTCGTATTCTTGTTCAAGGGAGAACTTTCGGGCAAACTCAACACGCTGTTTTTGGGGTTTGCTTCGGGTGTGATGGTGGCGGCGTCCGTGTGGTCGCTGCTCATTCCGTCTATCGAGGGCGCGGAAGAAACATATGGAGCATTGAGTTTTCTGCCTGCCGTCACAGGTTTTCTTCTCGGCGGAGCGTTTCTCGTGCTTATTGACAAGCTCGTACCACACCTTCATAAGGGAACAAACGAGGAAGAGGGCTTAAAAAGCCACTTAAATAAGCCCGCTAAACTCTTTCTTGCCGTCACTATACATAACATTCCCGAAGGACTTGCCGTAGGTTTTGCGTTCGGCGCAGCGGCAGCGCTCGGAGAGGAAGGCGCGTTTGTTTCCGCGCTCGGTCTCGCCGTGGGTATGGCGATACAGAATGTTCCGGAAGGCGCGGCGGTGTCTTTGCCCATGAAAACGGCGACGGGCAGCCGCGGCAAAGCCTTTTTATACGGTATGGGAAGCGGAGCGGTGGAACCTGTATTTGCCGTCGTCGGGTATTTTCTTGCAGCAAATCTCACGGCGGCACAGCCGTGGTTTTTGGCGTTCGCTGCGGGCGCAATGATATTCGTCGTCGTGGAAGACCTCATTCCCGACGCGCACCTTTCCGAACACCCGCATTTCGGCACATGGGGCGCAATGCTCGGCTTTGTCGTGATGATGGCGCTGGACGTCGCTTTAGGATAAAAGATTATTTCCGTTAGCGTATGTTAACGCCCCGCGTTTTCTCTTTACTTTTGCCGTAGAAAATAGTATAATAAATATCGTAAATGATATGAGGAGGTACGCGTATGGCTATCAAAAGGACGAGAGAGTCGGAAGAAATGTATTTGGAGACCATTCTTTTGCTGCACAAAGGACAGCCGAACGTGCGCGCCGTGGACGTCAAAGACGAACTCGGTCTTGCCAAATCGAGCGTTTCGCGCGGCGTCAATCTCCTTGAAAAGAAAGGGTATATCCATATCGACCGCGAAACGGGGAATCTAAGTTTTACCGATGCAGGCAGAAAAAAGGCAGAGGGCATATACGAGCGGCATCAGACGCTTACTAAGGCGCTTATGAAACTCGGAGCAAACCTCGAACTTGCCGAAGAAAACGCCTGCCGCATGGAACACGTCGTCTCCGACGAGGATGATGAGAGTGTTTCGAAATTATATCAAGAGTAAGGGAAAAGGAACGCCGCGCGCGTTCCTTTTTTGTGTAGACATTTTTTGGGAAAATTTAATTGACTCGGCAAACAAATTCTACTTGCGGGCGGCAATGATAATGCCGTACATCGGTTCGCAGGATGAAATTTGAAATGCGTATTTATACACAATTTGCAAGTTGGTAACCGCGTACAAAGAAATATCCGAAAATTCGCGCCGTTTCGCGCTGCATATCCCGCCAAAGAGCGCATATATTTGAGGTAGAAAACTTGCGAGGGTGGACTATGCAAACCAAACAAATCCAATTCGACCGCATCCGAAAACTCGGGGCGGGACAATTCGTAGTGGAGTGCAATGTGAGCGCGGACAGCGAGATCAAGTCGTTGCTGTGCGTGAGCGCGGACGTCGGCGACATACGCGCCGCGATCACCGCCGGACAGATCGCGGTGTCGGGTAAGATCGGCGTCAACGTGATATACGAGACGGAAGAGGGCGTCGATTCGGCGGATCACGTCACCGACTTTTCAAAGCTGCTGTCCGACGAGGGTGTGGGCGACGGCGCAAAGGCGCTTGTCGACGCGACGATCGCGGACACTGAGACCGAGCTGCGCGGCAACTCGGTCGCGGTGAGGATAGTCGTGCAATTGTCGCCGACGGCGGTCGAGACGCAAAGCCTCGACGTGTTCGACGGCGAGGACGGAACGTGCGAAAAGAGGCGCACACTTTCGCTCATCGAGACCGTCGCCGACATCGACGCCGAGGTCGAGACAGAGGAAAAATATTCGGTCGGCAGCGGCGTGGAAAAGGTGCTCGGCTTTACGACTGCCGCCGTGATCTGCAAACAGACCGCGACCGAGACGGGGCTGTCGATAGACGGCGAGATCTGCGCCGACGTCATCTATCTTTCGGACGGAGAGATGTGCCGCAAGACCTTCTCGATGCCCTTTGCAAAGTCGATCGACGCGCCCGAAAACTGCTGCGCTTTGGCGGTCGTCTCGATGAAGGAGAGCGCGCTCAACGTGGGCGGCAAGGCGGACGACGCAACGCTCTCTCTCACAGCGAAGGCGACGGTGTCGGGCTTTGTGTTGAGGCAGTTTGACGAAGAGGTGATCTGCGATGTCTACTCGCCGTGTCACAAGCTCGAATTTTCGTGCCCGTGTCTGTCTTTCGACGAAATTGTCGACACGGGTGCATACCGCGAACGCATCTCGGGCAGCGTGTCCGTAGCCGACGGAGAGGCGGACGCGGTGCGCGTCGTATGTGCTCGGGTCGCCGAGTGCGACCTGACTTCGGTCACGACGAAGGACGGCTGCATCGTCACCGAAGGTGTCGTGACCGCCTGCGTCGTATATGAGACGGAGGACGGCGGCAAGTCGTCGGTCAAGGTGGAGCTGCCCTATGCGCTCGACCACGAAGCGCGAGACGTCAAAGAGGGCGACTCTGCGTTCGTGAGCGCGGGATGCTGCGACCTGTTCGCCAAGGTCAAGCGCGGGCGCGAGATCGAAGTCGGGGCGACGCTGGCGTTTTCTGCGCTCGCGACGCGCACTTGTCGCGCGACGGTCGTCACCGAGGCGAAGGTCGGCGAAAAGCTCGAAGACGACGGAGAGGCGATCGTCGTTGTGTCGGCGAAAAAGGGCGAGACGGCGTGGGATCTTGCCAAGCGGCTCTGCGTGAGGGCGGAAGAGGTCGAAAGTTTCAATCCGTCCGTGGAGTTCCCCGCCGAGGGCGGCGAAAAGATCGTGGTTTACAGAATGCTCGCGATGTGATATAATAAGGTCGTGGACAAGACGACCGAATTGAGAGCGTACGCCAAGCTCAATCTCGCGCTCGACATCACGGGCACGGACGGCGAGGGCTATCATCTGCTCGACATGATCAATTGTACGGTGGGCGTATTCGATACGCTCGCCGTTTCGCGCGCCGCAAAAGTCGCGGTGACGATGGACGGCAAGCCTTGCGGCGGCGAGAATACCGCCTACCGCGCCGCTTCGGCGGTCGAGAGGCTGTCGGGCGCGTCGCTTGCGGTCGACATCGTCAAGGGCATACCGTTCGGCGCGGGGCTGGGCGGCTCGTCCGCGGACGCGAGCGCGGTGCTGCGCTATGCGGCGGATGCGGGGCTGATCTCGCTTGCCGACGCCGAAGAGGCGGCGCGCTCGATAGGCAGCGACGTCGTGTATATGATGCACGGCGGGATGGCGCGCGTGCGCGGCAGAGGAGAGCTGATTGAGCAGTTGAGACAAAGCGAACTTGACATCGTTATCGCCCGTCGGGACAGGGGCGGTTCGACAGCAGAGGTTTACCGCAAATATGACGAGATCGGGCGGCAAGGTGCGGGGATAGACGGCGTTTTGAGAGGGGAGACCGCACGCTACAATGTGCTCGAAGCGCCGGCTGTCGCGCTGTGCCCCGGGATAGCGCGGCTCAAAGAGAGGATGGCAGGCACGTTCGGCGAGGCGGTGATGACGGGCAGCGGCAGCGCGGTCTGCTCGATTGTCAACGACGCGGCCGGCGCGAGGCGGACATTGGAGCGCGACTTTTGCGACGAGGACTTTTGCGCGGTCGTAAAGACGGTGCCGCGCGCGATAGAATATCTTTGAGGTCTGCGAATTTGCGCGCCGCAAGGCGCGTTTTTTTGTGCGAAATTTTGTCAAGAGGAGAGCTCTTTTTTTATAGAAAATCTCAAGAAAAGCGGATAAAAGCAAATTTTGAATATCGGCGCGAAAATCTTTGTCAAGAGTTTGAGCGCTTTTTTGAAATATTGCAAGAGGATGAGTGCGCTTTGCCGGACGTATAACGCGCCGCGCCGCAGGCAATAATCGCCGATGTGAAAAAGGTCGTCGTTATCGTGATTGTAGCGCTCATTGCGGCGTTTGTGCTCGTCAACGTCTTCGGGGAGTCGGATGCGGTCACGCTGAAAGTCTACACCGACGGCGATCCGTTCGGCGTGTTGGACGCGGCGGCGTATGTTATCGAGCCGCTCGACTGCGTCGAGGGCAGCGAAGAATACATAGCGGCGGCATGCGAGGACGCATTGCGACGCGAAGGGCGCGGCGGAAGAGTGACCGTAAAGATAGACGGCGGCGTCGTCACCGTGACGGTGGACGGGTCGACAAGACTTGCGGTCGAGACGTGCCCGGGCGGAGCGGTGTTCGGGCTTGCCCGCCTTTTGGGAGAATGAAATGGACGAAACAAAAAAGATCTTGGTCGCGAGGATAGTCTGCGCGGTCTCGGTATTGGCGGTGTTGGTCGCCGCGGTTGCGCTGTATGTGCCCCTTGCCGGCGGCGAAGAGCAGAGCGCCGCGGTGCTCAAAGTCGGGTCGAGCGGCGCGCAGGTGCGCACATTGCAGACAAAGCTCAACAATTGGGGTTACGACGCGGGCACGGTGGACGGGATATTCGGCTCGAATACGCTTGCGGCGGTCAAGCGCTTTCAACAGCGCAACGGGCTTGCCGTCGACGGCATAGTCGGCGCAAAGACGGCGGCTGCGCTCGGGATGAGTCTGTCGAGCGGCTCGGGCGGCAACAGTTCTTACTCGTCGTCCGACGTCTACCTTCTCGCCAAGTGCATCTATGCCGAGGCGAGGGGAGAGCCGTATATCGGGCAGGTCGCGATCGGCGCGGTCGTGCTCAACCGCGTCAAGAGCAGCAGCTTTCCCAACACGATCGCGGGGGTGATCTATCAGCCGTACGCGTTCACCGCGGTCGCGGACGGACAGATAAATTTGGAGCCGAACGACACCGCCTACAAGGCGGCGCGCGACGCGATGAACGGCTGGGATCCGACCAACGGCTGCCTGTACTACTACAATCCGGCGACCGCGACGAGCGCGTGGATATGGTCGCGTCCGGTCATGCTTTCGATCGGCAACCACAACTTTGCCAAGTGAGGTAAAAATGGAGAATACGAACACAGGCAGGGAAAAATATAAAATAGCCGTCGCGGTGTGCGCGTTGTTTTTGGCGGCGGCGGTCGTACTTGCGGTTTTGCTCGGAGTATATGTGTCGAGGGCGGGGGACGCGCGTACCGACGCCGAGAACAACTATCGCGCGGCGTACTTCAAGTTGCTTGACAGCATGCTTGACATCGAGACCGATCTGTCCAAGATGAAGGTCGCGTCGACGGGCGCGATGCAGACGGAACTCATGCTGGACACCGCGATCAACGCCGAACTTGCCGGGCAGAGTTTGAGCGCGCTTGTCAGGGACGAATATCAACTTGAACCGACGATCAAGTTTTGCAATCAATTGCAGGACTTTGCAAAATACATCGTCAAGAAGATAGATTACGAACAGCCGTTGACGGACAAAGACCGCGAGTCGCTGGACGAGCTTCACGAAGCGGCGCTCGAGCTGGGCAGACGGCTTGCGGCGATGGGCGACGGCATGCGTGAGGACGGCTACTATTTCATTGAGGCGATCGGCGAGGACGACCCGTTCCGCGACATCGTCGACGGAGTCGAGGACAGCGCGGTGCAATATCCGTCGCTGATCTACGACGGGCCGTTCAGCGACGGCTTGGAGGACCCCGAGCCGCACGCGTTGAAGGGTGAAGAGGTGACGCGCGAGCAGGCGGCGCAAAAGGCGAAGGAGTATTTGAGCGAATATGACGTGACGGAAGTGGAGTTCACCGCCGAGGCGAACGGCTATTTTGAAAGCTATATGTATTCTTTTGCGACCGCGGACGGCAAGACCGGCACCGTCCAGCTCAGCAAGACAGGCGGACATCTCGTGATGTTCGACATCTATGAGGAGATGGTGATGCCGACCTTCTCCAAGGACGAGGGCGTCGAGGTCGCGAAGATATATTGCCGCGACCACGGCTACGACGGCATGACCGCGGTGTGGAGCACGGTGTCCGACAGCGAACTTTTCGTCAATCTGTGCTACGAGCGCGACGGGATAGTCTTCTATCCCGACATGGTCAAGGTCAAGGTGTCGTTGCAGACGGGCAAGGTGATAGGCTTCGAGGCGCTGCAATATATCTACAACCACAACCGCGAAGACGAGGTCGACTATGCGGTCGAACTGACCGAGGAGGAGGTGCGCGCCGTCTATCGCGACGACTTTACGATTGAGAGCGTCCGCCTTGCGGTGATCCCGACGGGGAGCGGCGGAGAGGAACTGTGTTACGAGGTGTACGGCGAGTGCGACGGGGACAAGTATTTTGTCTTTGTCGACGCCGAGACGGGTCATGAGCTGGAGGTGATGCAGGTCATCGACGGCGACGACGGCGAACTTTTGATGTGAACGGACCCGCCCGAAAGGGCGGGCTTTCTTTATGAAGAGGTCCTCATCATAGTTTTCGGCAATGATATGAGATAAAAAAGAGGTATTTGACAGCGCGCGCCCGTGCATTTATAATAAAGGCATAGGGCGCGCATGCGCCGAGGAGGAAATATGATATACAGAGACTTCCAAGGCAAAAAGCTGTCCGCACTCGGCTTCGGGACGATGAGGCTTCCGATCAAAGGCGGGAATTACGCCGACATCGACGAGGCGGCGGCAAAGGAGATGTTCGACTACGCGATCGCGCACGGCGTCAACTATTTCGACACCGCTTGGGGCTACCACGACGGCGAGTCCGAAAACGTCGTCGGCAAATTGCTGAGCGCCTATCCGCGCGACAGCTTTTATCTGGCGAGCAAGTTCCCCGGCTATGATCTGTCCAACATGGGTAAGGCGGAGGAGATCTTTGAAAAACAGCTCAAAAAGTGCCGCACCGACTACTTTGACTTCTATCTCTTCCACAACGTCTGCGAACTCAATATCGACGCCTATCTCAACGAGGAAAAGTATCACACTCACGCCTATCTGACCGCGCAGCGCGACAAGGGGCGCATCAAGCATCTCGGTTTTTCGGCGCACGGCAGCATAGACGTGATCGAGCGCTTTTTGGACAGGTTCGGCAAGGACATGGAGTTCTGCCAATTGCAGATTAATTGGCTGGATTGGACCTTCCAGGACGCCAAGGCGAAGGTGGAGCTCATCCGCAAACGGAACATCCCGATTTGGGTGATGGAGCCGCTCAGAGGCGGCAGGCTCGTGCACTTGGACGAAAAGGACGAGGCGGCGCTGCGCGCTCTGCGCCCGGATGAGACGATCGCGGCGTGGGCGTTCCGCTACTTGCAGACCATCCCCGATGTGACGATGATCTTGTCGGGCATGTCCGATCTCGAACAGGTCAAGGGCAACGTCGCGACGTTCGCCGAAGACAAGCCGCTTGACGCAAAAGAGCTCGCCGCACTTCAAAAGATAGCGGACGAGATGATCGCGACCTCGTCGCTGCCGTGCACCGCGTGCCGCTATTGCACGAGCCATTGTCCCAAGCACCTCGACATCCCCGAGCTGATCAAGCTGTACAACGAGCACCGCTTCACCGGCGACGACGGCTTCATCGCGCCGATGGCTCTCGGGGCGATGTCCAAAGACAAGTGGCCGAGCGCGTGC
>CABKMX010000029.1 GCA_902373595.1 uncultured Christensenellaceae bacterium | reverse complement strand
CTACTACACCGAGAACAGTTCCGACGGCAGCGGCAAATACGGCAATGTCAAGGTATATGACGACATGACCGCCGAGGACTTCATCGCGAGCGACTACTTCCGCACGTACAGCCTCGCGTCGCGCCTCGAAGAACTGCGGCAAATGCCGCGCGACGCGTTCGTCTTCGACGACAAAAACGTCGACGCAGACCTCGGCGCCTATCAACAGATCAACCTCGTCAAGATCACCTTCACGGTCAGTCAAGAGTATATCGACAGCTACTATGCCGCGACCGGCAAACAGTCCGTCTTCGCCGGCAGCTCGTACGCCGAGATCGAGTTGACATTCGGCAGGTTCAGCAACATCTACGTCTATCGCCAGGAAGATCTCGGCGGCAGCTTCTTCAACCTGCCGCAGGAGATCTACAGTCTGCAAGTCACCTACCTTGGCAAAAACGTCGCTTTCCCCGGCGGACATGACGGCAAGAACGACGACGGCAGCCTTATCTACCCTCTCTGCGAGGGATTGTTGGAGAGGACGGATTTGGCGTTTGCGAAGGCAGCTCTTTGAGTGGCAACCCTTTCAGTTCCGCGCTCCCTTTGGGGCGCGGACTTTTTTACCGCTTTGGACGGATCTTTTGCAATCTTTATTAGATATAGGGTTCCCTCTCAATACTCACCCTCCACGGGACAAGCGCTCGCTCACCGCTCGCGCTCCCCACGCCGTGGAGAGGGGTGCAGATTGGCGGCGAACAAGCGCGAGTGGTGCGGCCCAACCGGGCTCCTGCCCGTGACCGCGCCCGAGTCGCGCAGATGAGACGCCAAGATGTGCCGTTATCCGCGGCGTGGCAAGTGGCGGCCGCCTAAGAAGCGCGGTCATTCGGGGACTGCATTATCGTATCTAAGTTTGTAACGAAACGATTCGATACCCACAACCATGAAGTATCGAGCGAGCGATTTTCGAAGATTTTGCGCCGTGTGGAGCGCCGCTTACCTGCCGGTATGCAAGCGACACACGGCACAAAAGGGCGAAAATGAGCTTTATCAAGCGGCGAAGAATGGTGCAGGTTGGCGGCGAACAAGCGCGAGAGGCGCGGCCCAACCGGGCTCCTGCCCGTGACCGTGCCCGAGACGCACAGATGAGACGCCAAGATGTGCCGTTATTCGCCGTTTGACACCCGAGACGCGAATGAATGCCGCGCCGCAAAGCGAGCGCGGAACAGAACTGCGCGGTTTCGCGCGACGCGAAGTGCAACCCTGTCAATAAAAAGCAACTTTTCGTTTTGACTGTTGGCAAGCGGATAACGTTATGATACTCAACTCTGCCGCCTCCACGAGGCCGCAAAAATCGACACTGAAAATCGCGGTGGACGTGATCCAAAACAATTCGAAAAAGCAAAAAAATATGAACACATCCCTTGACAGCTTGCAACGAAAAATAATTGCGCTGATCTCAAATTAAATTTGATGTAATTTTTGTCAAGAGTCTGTGTATGACTTTTTAATATTTTTTGCGAACGGCTTTTGCCGGAGATCGCTCGCCGTCTTTTGTTTGGTTCGCGGCGTCAAATGAAATACAGCATCCCGAGCGCCGCCGAGAGAAGTATCGTCGCGATGGGCGGCATTGACCGCTTGCGAATGACCTTGTAGAGCACGGTGCATATCACGAGCGTGACCAAGATCGCCAGCGCGACCCAATCAAAGCTGCCGACCGCGTCAAAGTCGTTGTATTGCGCATAGAGGCAATAGACGATCATCAACAGACCTGTCGAGAGTATCAACCCCAAGATTACGGGCGTTATGCTTGCGAACGCGGATTTGACGTAGCGGTTTTTGGCAAACGTCTTGAACACCGCGGCGATCACGATTATGATCAAAAACGCCGGCAAAACTATGCCTATCGTTGCCACCAGCGAGCCAAAAAAGCCCGCTTGATCGGAACCTACAAAGGTCGCGATGTTGACCGCGATCGGCCCCGGCGTCGACTCGGCGATCGCGATATAGCTCATCAATCTCTCGGCGTCGATCCAGCCGCGCGAGGTCATCTCCTGCTGTATCAGCGAGATCATTCCGTAGCCGCCGCCGAACGACACGACCCCGATCTTGAGGAAGACGAGGAAGAGTTCAAGATAGATGCTCATCTTTGCCCTCCTCTTTGCCCTCTTCGGGCGCGTTTTCGCGATACATGTCGCCGTTTTCGCCGTCACCGACAGCATTTTGAGCGTCTTTTCCCCGCGCCTGTTCGGCGTCCTCGGTCACTCCTATCGCCCTTTTCAATTGTTCGCCGTCCGCCTCGTTGGGGTCCTTGACCGCAACGGCATAGGGCAAGCCCTTCTTCTTGCTGCGTATATCGGCCGCCGCCTGCAAGACGAGTCCCAGCACTCCGCCCGCCAAGATGAGCCAGATCGTCGAGATGTCGAGGTTCAAGATGTCGATCAGCGACGCCGCCGCGAACGCAAAACAGAACACCGCCCAAAAGAGCCCGTTCTTTTTCGCCTTTTTTAGCATGTTGAAGCCGGCGGTCGCGATCATGACCGCGACTCCGACGTTGATGCCCTTGAACGCATACGCGACCGCGGTCAGCGCCATGAAGCGGTCGTAAAAAATCGATATCAGATAGATGATGACAAAGGACGGAATGCAGACCGCCAGCGTCGCGAAAACCGATCCGACGACGCCCAAGACCTTGTATCCGACAAACGTCGCGCAATTGATCGCAACCGGTCCCGGCGTGGATTCGGCGATCGTGATGATCTCATAAAGCTCGACCTCGTTGATCCACTTGCGGCGAAACACATACTCGCGCTCGATAAGCGGTATCATCGCGTAGCCGCCGCCGAACGTGAACAGCCCTATCTTGAAATAGGACAAAAAGAGGCCGAGCAAAAGCTTGCACCTTTGCCCGGTCGTCATTCCCGAAGAAAACTTATCTCTTGTCAAGCGGCTCATATTTGCGTATCTCGACAATGTCTTGATAGGCGGGGCGGATGATCTTGTCCGCGTTGATCAGCTCTTCGAGACGGTGCGCCGACCAGCCGACTATGCGCGCCATCGCGAACATCGGGGTGTAAAGCTCCATCGGAATGCCCAGCATGTTGTAGACAAATCCGCTGTAAAAGTCGACGTTGGCGCTGACGCCCTTGTAGATCGCCCTCTCGGACGCGATCGCCTTGGTCGCAAGCCGCTCGACGCGCTCGTAAAAGTCGTAGAGTTTCGACTTGCCCTTCGATTGAGACAGCCTCTTGATGAACTCCTTGAACACCTGCGCGCGCGGGTCGGACAGCGAATAGACCGCGTGCCCCATGCCGTAGATCAACCCCTTGTGGTCGAACGTCTCCTTGCGCAAAATTTTGAGCAGATAGGCGTATATTTCGTCCTCGTCTTTGAGGTCGTGCACATTCTCGCGGATGTTGCGCATCATCTGCACGACCTTGATGTTGGCGCCGCCGTGCTTGGGACCCTTGAGGGACGCGAGCGCCGCCGAGATCGCCGAATAGGTGTCCGTCCCCGACGAGGTGACAACGCGCGTGGTGAACGTCGAGTTGTTGCCGCCGCCGTGCTCCATATGAAGTATCAGCGCAAGGTCGAGCACGCTCGCCTCGAGCGGCGTAAAGCTCTTGTCCGGACGAAGCATGCGCAAAAAGTTCTCCGCCGTCGAGAGGTCGGGATCGGGGTGGTGTATGTAAAGGCTGTCGTCGTTGATGAAGTGGTTGTACGCGTGGTAGCCGTAGACAGCCAGCATCGGGAACACGCTCACCAGCCAAAGGCATTGGCGTATCACGTTGTTGACGCCGATGTCGTCAAACTTCTTGTCATAGCTCGCAAGCGTGAGCACGCTGCGCTGAAGACTCATCATCATATCCTTGCTCGGCGCCTTGAGGATGACGTCCTTGGTGAAATTGCGCGGCAATTTGCGCATCTCGGCAAGCAGCGTCTTGAACTCTTCCAGCTGTTTTTTGTCGGGCAGTTCGCCCAGGATGAGCAGATAGGCGATCTCTTCAAACCCGAACCTGTCGTCCTTGATCAACCCGTTTACGAGGTCGTTGATGCTGTATCCGCGATAGTAAAGTTCGCCGTCGCAAGGGATGTGCTTGCCCTCGGCGTCCTCCTTGTAGGACACGATCTTGGAGATGTTGGTGATGCCGGCGACGACGCCCTGCCCCGACTTGTCGCGCAAGCCGCGCTTGACGTGGTACTTCTCGTACAGCGAGGTGTCGAGCGCATAGTCGCGCCTGCAGATCTCCTCATACTTGTTTATGACGCTCTTTCCGTCGATCATGGTTGCCTCCTCATTCTTCTTCGTCGAAGACGACGACTTCGTCCGCGGTCGACGTGACCGCATTGACGACCGCCCTCTCGACCGCTTTGACCGCCGCAGTCTGCAACAGCGCAAAGTTGACGACGGGCATCCTGCCCGCGGACAGCGCGAACATCGTGTCCCCGTCGTAGTCGGTGTGTACCGGATATATCGTCCTCGCGAGCCCGTTGTGCGCGGCGGACGCGAGTTTGTTGGTCTGAACCTTGTTCAGCTTGGCGTTGGTGATCACGCAGCCGATCGTCGTGTTGCCCATCAGGAATTTGAAATATTCTCCTTCAAGCAACTTCTTTTCCGCAAACGCAAAGCTGCCGTCCGTATTTTTGCACCCCGCGACAATCTCGCCCTTTTCGGGGTCGAACACATCGCCCAGCGCGTTGACCGCCACAACCGCGGTCACATATGCGCCGGCGATCTTCTCTGTCGCCGCGCCTATGCCGCTCTTGCAGCAATACTTCATTCCGCGCAGCTTGCCCACGGTCGCGCCCTTGCCCACGCCCACGCTGCCGAAGACGGGCTTTTCGCTCAAAGCCCTCTCGCACGCCTCGTATCCGAGCGCGATGTCGGGATAGTGCAATTCCTTTTCGTTGAGATCGAAGATGACCGCCGCCGGCACGATCGGGACGACCTTGCCCGACACCTTGAAGCCGTATCCTCTCTCTGAAAGCCACTTCATCACGCCGCAGGCGCTCTCCAGCCCGTACGCCGAACCTCCGGTCAACACGATCGCGTTGACGCTCTCCGCCGCCTTTTCGGGACGGAGCAAGTCGGTCTCGCGCGTGCCGGGACCGCCTCCGCGCACGTCGACGCCGCCCATGCACCCCTTGGGGCACAAGATCGCGGTCACGCCGTTGTGGCCGTTGTCGGCATGCCCTATCTTTATGCACCCCGGCAGTCTGACCTCGCTCACAGCTTTTTCAACACCTCGCCGACCAGCTTCATATCGCATTTGCCGGCATATTCGCTCTTGAAATGCTTCATCACCGCGCCTATGCTCTTGTCGGGCAAAGCCTCGATGACGCTCTTGATCTCGTCCTCGCTCATCATCGCCGGGATAAAGCGCTTGACCGCCTCGACCTGCCTGTCAAGCTCGGCGACCTTCTCGGGACGATTCGCCTTGACAAAGCCGTCGCGCTCGTCGTACAATTCCTTTTCCGTCTTTTGTAAAATTCCCACAACGTCCGCCTCGGTCAATTCGCCGCCCTTGGCGCGCTTTTCGATGCCGGCGAGCATGATCTTGTTCAGCACCACGCTGTAAACGCCGGACACGACCTTGTCGTGCTGTTTCATTGCCTCTATTCTTGCCGCCTTGATGTCCTGTTCCAACATAAAATGCTCCTTTCAATGCCCCGAAACGAGGCACTTCATTCAAAACGCTTACATACTATTATACACATTTGAGCAAAAAAGTCAAGCATTGCTTTTTCCGCCCCTCGACGCGCCGCATTCGTTCGGCGACAACAAAACGACGACCTCTTTCGAAGTCGTCCCTTGTACATTTGGTAGCGGCGATCGGATTCGAACCAATGACCTGCCGGGTATGAACCGGCCGCTATAACCAACTAAGCTACGCCGCCATAATGGTTGCGGGGGAAGGATTCGAACCTACGACCTTCGGGTTATGAGCCCGACGAGCTGCCACTGCTCCACCCCGCGACGTTTTCACCGCCTTTGCGGATGCTGTATCATTATACGGCTTTGACATCGTTTTGTCAACGATTTTTTGCAACTTTTATTATTGCCGAAATTTTCGCGAATTGTTTCATGCTCATATAGAATGCTTTTCAATCCAAATAACCGATTTAATAAATGGATATGAATGGGGTCAGACGAAACAGGAATAACCCTCCTAAAAAATAAAGGGCAACGATCGTTGCCCTTTATAATGCGATCGGACTCTAATTGTCCATGTCGGAACACCCCGACTTCGCGTTTATATTATAAGCAACGATATGGCCGTTGTCAAACTAATTGAGGCAAGCATATGAAAACGTTTCGTCAAAGCCGAAATTTTCGTGATATTTCCAAACCTTGCCGACGCGCCCGCTCGCCGCTCTGTCTCTCGACGCCGCGAGTCACGCCGAACGTTTCCCCTTGCAAAAAACAAGCGATCGTCAGCTTCTTTGCACTAAACTTTTATCGTCCGAGACTCAAACTCGCCCTTGCAACGCACTGCGCAAAAGCCGTGTCTCCATACAAAAACCGACCTTCACCGCCTGCCGTATTCGCTACGTTCGGGAGCGCTGCCTCTTGCAGCAACGCAACTACAAATTTTCGTGCCCGTGTGCGCTGTCTCAACTTATTTGACCGAGCTTGAGCTTGAGATAGCCCTCCTGATTGTCGCTTTCGCTGACGGTGATCTCCTTTGCTCCGAGGAAGTCCATCACCTCGCACATCAACAATGCCGCGCCGACTACGACGTCCTTGCGCTTGGGCGGAAGCCCGACAATCTTCTCTCTTTCGTCCAGGGGAACGGAATGTATATGCATCGCGAGCTCTTCCACTCTCGCCCTTGTCAGCACGGCTCCGTGTACGCGCGTCGTGTCGTAGACCTTCATCGCCTTGTCGACCGAGACGAGCGTCGAGCCGGTGCCGCCGATCGAGATCAATTTGTCGAACGTCGGCACTGCGCCGTATTGCTTCACCGTGCTTGCCGCAAGCGACTTGATCGCGGCGATGTCCTCTCCGCACAGGTCGCGGATTCGCACGCTGCCGATATGTAGGCTCTTGCCGTATTCAAGTCCGCACTCGTCTCCGACCGCCAATTCGGTCGACGCCCCGCCAATGTCGAGCACCGCCTGTCTTCCGCCCGAATACGCGCCCCAAAAGCCGAGCTTCGCCTCGTCGCCGCCCGGCAGCACGTCCACTTTGACCCCGTCGCGGGCGCAACGCGCAACAAACTCCGCTCCGTTTGACGCACTGCGCACAGCCTCTGTCGCAAATGCGTAGACGACATCGCACTTCTCCGCCTTTGCCTCGCTTACAAAGTTTGCGACGGCGCGGGCAGTCCTCTCGATCGCGTCGGCGCTCAATGCGCCGCTCAAACTCAACCCCTCGGAAAGCCTTGTGGACTCCAGCCTTTTGCCGAGGGTAATTGCGCCGTCGCTCAACATGAGCCGCACGCTGTTGGAACCGATATCTATGACCGCGTATTTCATGCCCATATTATAACACCGCGCCGCCGCTCTCCGCAAGCCGCAAAAGCGCTCCGCGCGCTCAAAACAAAAAAATTCGTCCAAACGTTTGACAAAACGCGCAAATTATATTATATTGAGTAAGCAATTGAATACGGCTCCATGGTCAAGCGGTTAAGACACCACCCTTTCACGGTGGTAACAGGGGTTCGATTCCCCTTGGAGTCACCATACCGGGTCTTTTGACTCGGTATTTTTTTGGGGAATCGTCCCCCTGTTATGCGTATTGCTTTGCAATCCGCGACAGGCTGCACGCGATTGCACCGAGGCACCTCGTGCCTCGCCGTTCCCTATCGGCAATCGCTGTAAGGCGAGTCTTGTTGTCTCCACCAATTTCTGAAAAGGTCCGTTTAGCGGATCTTTTTTTGTTTTCGGCTTGGCTCTGCCGGGTATCAACCGTCCGAAATCTCTTGCAAGCCGATGCCGAACGGTTTATAATTATAAAGTACAGCACGGCGCATGGGAAAATCGGAAGATGTATTATCTGATAGTAACAAATAAAGATTTATTTCGCGACTTTATCGCAAAAGAGGCGAACTTCTGCGCCCTGATATCCTTTGAGGAAAAGGATACGCAAACGGTGTTCGACCTGTTGAGGCGGCAATTCTTTCAAGAACATCCGCAATATCCTACTAATGACGGCATTATCACGCAATACAACGTAAGCATAACGGATGATGACGGCAACCTCTATTATGCCGATTTGAAAAGCGCAACTTTTGTACTCCAAGGCAACATTAAACCTTCCGGCAGAGCAAAAACGACACAAAATAAAGGAAAAATATCGCAAAAACACTCTTCTGCGCCACCGCTCGCTTATTCCGGGATATAAAAAATTTTCTTATTTTGACGCGCAATACGGAATAGAGATCCCTTTCCGCTTCAAAACGGGCAAAGAAACACACAAAAAGCCACTGCTTGTATTTCTGCACGGCGCAGGCGCATTAGGCGAAGAAAACGTGAAGCAATTTGCCGAATTCAAAACGGCTGTCGGACGAATAAAACGAGACTGCATTGTACTCCTGCCCCAGCAAAGCAGCGCTTTCGCCGAAGAAAACGCAGAAAACCTCAAAATATACGCCAAATCTCTGAAAAATATGATAGAGCTTTTGGCGCTGTCTTATCCCATAGATACAAGCAGAATATATCTCACCGGCATATCGTTGGGCGGCGCATGCGTCTGGTATTCCCTCTACAACTGCCCCGGATTCTATGCGGCGGGCATTCCGCTGATGGGCTATATGCCGGAAGCCTACTCAGGCGTTTTCCGCAAAGAAAATTTTGCGAGAGAAAAGATCTGGGCGGGACATGCCAAGGACGACAAACTTGTCCCCGCGGACAGCGATATAAATATCTATAACAGGATAAAAGA
>CABKMX010000028.1 GCA_902373595.1 uncultured Christensenellaceae bacterium | reverse complement strand
CGGAATGGACATTCCGCTCGAGGTGTCGTCCGTCGCCGCATCGAGCTACGGGGATTCGACCGAGTCGTCGGGCGAGGTGCGGATCACCAAGGATATCGACGTCAACATCAAGGGCAGGCACGTGCTGTTGGTCGAGGACATCGTCGACAGCGGCAGGACGATGAAGGCGTTGACCGAAAAGCTCAGACAATACGGACCGGCGTCGCTGGCGGTCTGCGCGTTTGCGGACAAGCCGTCGCGCAGGGTCAATGATTTCAAGGCGGACTATGTGTGCTTTGAGGTGCCCGATCTGTTTGTGGTCGGTTACGGTCTGGATTGCGCTGGGCTCTACCGCAATCTTCCCGACCTTCGGGTAATCGGAGACGCGCGGTGAGCGACTTCTCGCGTTTCGAAGTGCTCAAGCCGATTGCCGAGGCGATTGAGCCGCACAGGTTGTATGCGGTCGGCGGCGCGGTGAGGGACGCTCTCATGGGGCGGCTTGCCGCAAAGCCGGACTTTGACGTCTGTTCCGATCTTGCGCCCGAGGCGCTTGCCGCGGCATTGGAAGGCAAGGGGATGCGCGTGGAATTTCCTCACGGCGGAGTCGCGTCGGCGACGATTGTTTTCGGGGACATCAAGTGCGAATACACCGCGTTCCGCCGCGACGAATACGCGATAGGGACGGGCAGACATGCGCCGACCGGGTATCGCCTCGTCGCGACGCCGCAAGAGGACGCTCCGCGCAGGGACTTCAGGTGCAACGCAGTCTATTTCGACATTGCCGAAGGGCGCGTCGTCGACCCTTTGAACGGCGTCGACGACATAAAGAGCAAGCTGCTGCGCGCAACGCGCGACGCCGAGACGGTGATTGCCGAAGATGCGGTGCGGATTTTGCGAGCGGCGCGGTTTGCATCCGCGCTCGGATTCGAGTTGGAGAGGGAGACGGCGGATGCGTGCCGCAGGCATATCGACGATGTCGACGCGCTGTCGCCGGCGCGCAAGCGTCACGAATGGGACGGACTCATGACGGGCGCACATCTCGTGCACGGTTTGACGACTGCGCACGGTATCGGGCTGATAGCGAAGTTGTTTCCGGCGCTCGCCGCGTGCGACGGAGTGGAACAGCCGCCCGACAAGCATGTTTACGACGTGTTGCGGCACTCGTTCGAGTGCGCCGCCGCGGCGCCGCAAGACATAAAGCTCGCCGCGCTGTTGCACGATGAGGGCAAGGCGGAAGCAATGGCTCGCGACGGGAACATGTACGAACACGCCGTCTACGGCGCGGCAAGCGCCGAAAGAGAGTTGACGGCGCTCGGCTATCCCAAGCGCGAGGTCGAGAGGATATGCAGGCTGATCGCTGTGCATATGTACGACATCAACAACACCGCGAGGCGGTCAAAATTGCGTCGCTTCATCGTCGCAAACGCGGACATCATCGACGACGTTTGCGCGCTTATGCGCGCCGACAGCATAGCGACGGGGATGCACTCGCACAATCCGCGCGCCGACCGTATCGACAAAGAGCGGGCAATCATGCGCGAGCGCGGAATACCGTTCAAGCCGTCCGAGCTGAAGATTGACGGAGACGACCTTGCGGCGATAGGCTACAGGGGGAGAGAGATTGCCGAAGAACTGTCGAGATTGTTCGAGATGTGCTTGAAAGACGAGTGCGCCAACGAAAGGGACGCGCTGCTCGAAAAGGCGCTCAAGAAGAGGAAAAAATTTGCCAAGCCGCAACAGCGGTGACGGAGGGAGAAATGACAATACCCGAAACAGTGATAATCGTGCTCGCCGCGCTTGCGGCGGTCTTTGCGCTTGCCGCTTTGATTGTCGCATGCGTGAGAAGGCGCGGCGACGGCGTCGACGCGGATACGCTCAACGACGTGCGCAAGATGCTCGAAGAGAGCGCAAATTTGCGCGCGCAGGAGATACAGAGCGCCGTCAACAACGCAAAGGATGTGACGCTGAGCGTGATCAATCAATCCAACAGCTCGGTCGCGACGGCGATCGGCACCTATCTCAAAGGCAGCGGCGAGTCGATGGACAAGCTGATTGAAAACACCGCCAAAGAGATGAAGGAGTTCCGTGTCACGCAGGAGCAAAATACAGAGAAGATCAACACGGGCGTCGAAAAAAGCCTCAAAGAACTCAAAGAGGAGACTGTCCGTTCAATCGAAAAAATGCAAGAGGACATACGCCGCCAATACAACGAAACGAGGCAGGAACTTCGCGCGAATCTGGACGACATCAAAAAGGAGTTGACCGACAATCTCGGCAAGGTGAGAGAGGACAACAACAAGCAGCTTGAGAAGATGCGCGAGACGGTCGACGAGAAGCTGTCCAAGACTTTGGAGCAGCGGTTGACCGCATCGTTCGACATCGTCAAAAAAGAGCTGGATTCCGTCAACAAGAATTTGCAGGAGATGCAGACGCTCGGCGACAACGTCAAGGACATCAACAGAGTGTTCCAAAACGTCAAGACGCGAGGCAATTGGGGCGAGACCGCGCTCGCGGCTTTGCTCGAAGAGCTTTTGGACAGGTCGCAATACGAAGAGCAGTTCAGGGTCAAGAGTCAGAACAGAGTCGACTTTGCAATCAAGATGCCCGGCCGCGACGGAGGCGAGGTCTATCTGCCCATAGACAGCAAGTTCCCGATCGAGAATTACGAAAGGCTGCTCGCCGCCCAAAACGACGGCAACGTCGGCGCGATGAACGAGGCGCGCAAGGCGCTCGAAGCCGATCTCAAAAGCCAGGCAAAGAGCATAAAGGACAAATACATCTCACCGCCCAAGACGACAGACTTCGCGGTGATGTATCTGCCGTCCGAGGGACTTTACGCCGAGGCGATGTCGCTGCCCGGGCTGAGCACGAAATTGAGGCAGGATCATCAGGTGGTGCTCGGCGGTCCGTCGGTGATAGCGGCGCTGCTCAACAGCTTGCAGATGGGTTTCCGCTCGCTGCAATTGCAAAAGAACAGCACGGAGATACGCAAGGCATTCGACAGGTTCCGCAAGGACTTCGGCAAGCTCAACGAGCTGATCTCGAAGGCAAAAGAGAGAAGCGAAAAGGTCACAAAAGATCTCGGCGAAGCGCTCGACCGCAACGACAAGATAAAGGGCACCTTGGGCAAGTATGCGATTGCCGCACCCGAGGACGAAGCGGCGGCGGCGATAGACGCGCCGTCGGAGGGCGACGATGAAAGCTGATTTGCATATCCACAGCAACTGTTCGGACGGGTCGGACTCGCCCGAAGCGATTGTCGCCAAGGCGAAAGAGTACGGGCTCGGAGCGATTGCGGTGACCGATCACGACAATGTGGACGGGGTCGAGCGTGCGATTGCCGCCGGGCGAAAGTGCGGCGTTCAAGTCGTATCGGGACTTGAGCTGAGCACCTATTCGATTGTCGAAGTTCACATTTTGGGCTATGGCGTCGACGTGCGTAACGCGCAATTGTGCGAGAGGCTGGAGCGCATGCGCACGCAGCGCAAAGACCGCATAGCCCAAATCTTGGACAATCTCGCCAAGATGGGGATAAGGCTCGACGCGTCGCCGCTCGAAGGCATAAAGGGCAGCGTGGGGCGGCCGCACGTCGCGCGTCTGCTGATAGAGGCAGGCTATGCGGCGAACGTCAACGACGCGTTCGATCGCTATCTCGGCGAGGGCGCGAGCGCATATGTTCCGTCGCGCAGAATCACGCCGATTGAAGGTGTGAGGCTCATCAATGCGGCAGGCGGAGTGGCGGGGCTTGCGCATCCGATGCTGATTAAGCAAAAGGACAGGTTTTTCGACCTCGTGCAGGGGTTGGTTGCGGTCGGGCTGGGCGGTATAGAGACGTACTATCCTTCACACACCGCGCAAGACATTGCGGTTTTGGAGAGCATAGCGAAGAAAAACAGGCTGATTACGACGGGCGGCAGCGACTATCACGGCTACGGCAAGGCAGGCGATATCGGCTGCAGCGGCTATGAGTTGTCCGCGCAGACGGCGCGCGCCCTGGGGATAAAGCTCAAGTAAGACATAAAATAAAAAGCGAACGTGCACGCACAATAACCGTATGAGAAAGAAGTTTTTTGCGGTAATTGTCGCGTGCGTTTTGCTTGTCGCGGCGGTTGGAGCGACGACCGTTGCGGAAGAAGCCGCCGAAAGGGCGATTCCGTCCGAGGACAGCGTAAAGGAGTTGCCGGCGGCGTTGAGCGGAGGGCGGAGCGTTGTCTCAGGCGACGGGGAGACGGCGAGCGTACACGCCAAGCTTGTGTCTCAATTTTCCACGACGTTCGATACGGGTACGGTCGGGCGCAGTTTCAACATCGCGCTTGCGGCGAACAACTTTTGCTGGCTGAAGGTGGGCGAAGGGGAGAGAGTGTCCTTCAACGCCGTTGTCGGACCGCGGACCGAACAGCGCGGCTATCGCAGCGCAAAAGTCATCGAGAACGGCGAATATGTCGTCGGCGTCGGAGGCGGAGTTTGTCAAGTTTCGACTACGCTTTACAACGCGTGGATACGCGCCGGGTTGTCCGTCGAAAGCGTCCGGGCGCATTCGCTGCCGGCGTCGTATTGCGAGCTGTCGCAGGACGCGACCGTCTCCGAATATATCGATCTCGTGCTGGTCAACGACGGGGACGGAGCGGTCTACATAGACGCCGAGGCGGACGCGGGCAAATTGACCTTTCGCATTTACGGCGCGCCGCGCAAGGAGCGGTATGAGTTCGTCTCCGAGATTGAAGAGACGATTGCGCCGCAAGGTGAGACGATAGAGTTTGTGCCGTCGCTGGGCGGTGATGACTATCGCGTGGTTCGTGCCGCGCGCAACGGCTACCGCACGAGGCTGGTACGTTTGACTTATGACGGCGAGACTCTCAAGGAACGCAAGGTGTTGAGAAGGGACGCATACCTTGCGGTGCCGGCAAAAATTTTGGTTGCGGAAGATATCGATTGACATAGAGCGAGACAGGATATATATCTGTTTACGCACACGGGCGTCTAAAAATTGAAAAGCAACGCAAGACCGCGCGTAGGAAAAGCGTCGGAAGAAGGCGGCATTTTTGTGCCGTCAATGCTTGCGCGGACGCGCGCCGGTGTATTATAATAACAGATGAAAAATCGTGGACGGAGGTCTTTATGAACTATTCGGACAACTACCGCAAATGGCTCGACAATTGCGACGACGAAGGCAAGCGCGAATTGCGCTCGATTGAGGGCAACGACAAGGAGATCAGGGAGAGATTCACTCTTCCGCTCGCGTTCGGCACCGCAGGTATGCGCGGCACCATCGCGTATGGCATCGCCAACATGAACGTCTACACCGTCGCGAGGGCGACCAAGGGACTTGCCGACTACATCAACGCATGCGGCGCGGCGGAGCGCGGCGTAGTCATCTCTTACGATACGCGCAATTTTTCGTATGAGTTCGCGATGACGACCGCCCGAGTGCTCGGAGCGCAGGGCGTCAAGGTGTACTTGTTCGAGAACGTCAGGCCTGTTCCCGTGTGCAGCTTTGCGGTGCGCGAGACGGGGGCGATTGCAGGCGTCATGATCACCGCCAGCCACAATCCCAAGGAGTATAACGGGTACAAAGTCTATGGCGAGGACGGCGCGCAGATGTCGCCCGAGGCGACCGCCGAGGTCGTCGCCTACATTGACAAGGCGGACTATTTCGGCATTCCGCAAGAGCAGACGAGCGTCAAGACGCGCGACGACGTAATCGGCGGCAACGGCAAAAGCGTCTCCGAGCACATCACCGTCATCGGCAAGGATATTGACGAAAAGTATTATGCGGCAATCACCAAGCTGTCGCTCTCTCCCGAGGCGGTCAAGGCGGAGGGCGCCGGAATGAAGCTTGTCTACAGCCCCCTGCACGGCAGCGGATATATACCTGTGACGACGATGCTCGCGAGGATGGGCATTCATGTCGACGTCGTCGAAGAGCAGCGATTGCCCGACGGCAACTTCCCAACCGTGGGCATGCCCAATCCCGAACAGCCCGACGCACTCGCGCTCGGCATAAAATTGGCGGACAAGGTCAACGCAGACGCAGTCATCGGCACCGATCCCGACTGCGACCGCATGGGCGTCGCAATCAGGGACGACGAGGGCAAGTTCGTGCTCTTGACGGGCAACCAGACGGGCGCGCTGTTGATGGACTATATTTTGAGACGGCATTCAGAGAGGGGAGACCTGCCTGCAAACGGCGCGGTCGTCAAGACCATCGTCACCACGCGTCTCGCGGATAAAATCGCAAAATCATACGGCGTGACTTCGTTCGACGTGCTGACGGGCTTCAAGTTCATCGGTGAAAAGATCAAGGAGTGGGAGAGCAGCGGCGAATATACTTTCCTGTTCGGATATGAGGAGAGTTACGGCTACCTTTCCGGCACCCACGCGCGCGACAAGGACGCCGTCGTCGCCGCGATGCTGTTCGCCGAGATGGTCTGCTACTATCAATTCAAGGGGCAAAGGCTATACGACGTGCTTGACGGCATATTCAAGAAGTTCGGCTACTTCGCCGAAAGCAGCACCTCGTTTGCGTTCAAAGGGCTCGACGGCATGAGCGAAATGAATGCGATAATGGACAAAGCGCGCAAGGAGACCATCACCGAATTGTGCGGCAAAAAGCCCCTTTCCAAGACAGACTTCCTCAGCGGAGTCACCACGTTTGCAGACGGCTCGACCGCACCAATCGGACTTCCCGAGACAAACGTCATCAAGTACGATCTCGGCGACGACGAGTGGGTCTGCATCCGCCCCAGCGGCACCGAGCCAAAGCTCAAATTGTACGTCTCCGTCAACGCGAGCTCGCGCGAAGAGGCGAAGGCGCGCAACGCCGCTTTCACAGAGGCGCTCAAAAAGGACATTCTCGGCTGACAAACATCGCAAAATCGGTTGCCAAAAATCGAAGAATGTGATAATATTGCTAATGCACCGCTCAAGTGCATATGCGGAGATGGCTGAGCTGGCCTAAGGCGCACGATTGGAAATCGTGTGTACGGGGAACCGTACCGAGGGTTCAAATCCCTCTCTCCGCGCCAAAGGGGATAGCGTTTGAACACTATTAAAAATGTGTTCAAGCGCTTTTTTCACTTCTTCGAGCCGAATGTCTGCAACTTCGGTTGCATTGCCCAGTTTGATATGTGCCGTAATATAGCCGTCGCCTACAAATACTTTGACAACAAGGTTGTCAATCAATTTCTTTTGATAGTCCTTGTCGGCGGGGTTGCCCTGCAAAAGGTCGGCAACAAATTCGAGTATGTCGTTTTCCGTAAACTGGTGTCCGCGTTCGCGCTCTAACTGCTCTTTTTGGCTTTTCAAGTCCTCAATGAGTTTTTCATAGTCATTCATTCGCTTTTCGATATTCGCCCGTAAAAGCGCGTTTTTCGCCTCTATAAATGCGGTCGTCATTTCATCTATATTGCGCTGCACTTTTGCGATTTTGCCGTCAATGCTCTTTAAGTTGTCTATGCCCGTGCGCCGCTCGTAATAGGCTATCGTATCTTTTGCGGCAAGTTTCACGTTTCTTTCGTCGTTCAAAAAGTCATAGACTACTTGCGTAACAAACAGTTCTAATTCGTCTTTGTCCTCTCGGCGTTTCTCGCAAACGCCTTTTTTTCTGCCCTTGCAAACATAGTAGTGATGTTGTTGCCCCGTTCGGCTTGTACCGCCGTCGGATATTAACGCCGCATTGCAATGCGCGCAAAAGGCTTTGCCCGTCAAAAGGTACGGCACGCGCGCGGTTGCCGTTCCGCCCGCAAAATATCTGTTTTTCGCAAGCCGTTTTTGCACCCGCTCAAACAGTGCTTTGTCGATTATGGCGGGATATGTGTTATTACAGAGCCTGCCGCCGAACGTAAATTCGCCCGTATATTTCGCATTGGTCAGCCACTTGTCGAAAGTCCTGCCCTTGAACGGCTTGCCGCCAAAGCGTGCGCCGCGCGCGTTGAGTGCGGCGGCAATGTCCTGCTTTTCAACGCCCTTGTCGTATTCCGTGAAAATGTAGCGGATAATTTCGGCTTGTTCCTCGTCAATCTCGACAAACTTTGTAAACCTGTTCCGTCTGCCAACGCGCGCGGTTGGTTCTTGGCGCAGTTTATAGCCGTACACGAGATGACCGCCGCAAAACGTACCGTTTGCAACGCTTGTGTCAAGCCCGTTGCGCACACGCTTTGAAAGACGTTTGCTATACTTTTCGTCATTCCATTCAAGGAACATTTCATAAAATTCGCCGCCTTCGTCGTCGCTGATGGGCTGTGTCGCGGATATTACCCGAACGCCGTATTCCTGTTTCAGCATTTCTTTATACATGATACTGTCGCGGCGATTGCGGGCAAAGCGGTCGAACATATAAACGATTATGTATTGAAACTTGCCGCTTGCGGCGTCCTTAATCATTCTTTGAAAGGCAGGGCGGCTGTCGTTCGTTCCCGTCCTTGCCTTTTCGGGGTAGATACCTACCACATTATAACCTTGACTTTCGGCATACTCGCGGCAAATGCGAATTTGCCCCTCGATAGTCATTTCGTTTTGTCCGTGAGAACTGAAACGGGGGTATATTACGGCGTTGTTCGTTGCTTGCCCGTTGTGTTGCTCGGCGGTTGCAAAACGCATATATGTTACTGTATTATTCATTGTCTGCTCCTTTTGGCGCTGTCTGTTTTTTGGGTGGAGAGCGCCTTAATTTTTTAAGGCGGTTAGGCTTAACCGCCTCTTACCCCGCACGCACCGCCGATAGTGGAAAACTGTCAAGGGTTTTAACCGCGCCACGCGCGGCGGCGTTTTATGCCTGACGGGAGATAAATAGCCGCCCTTGACTGTTTTCCGCAGAGGTGGTACTCACTTATAAGGCACTAACCATAATCTAACAAATTTATCCTTTTTTGCAACGGTGTTTCATTTTAC
>CABKMX010000027.1 GCA_902373595.1 uncultured Christensenellaceae bacterium | reverse complement strand
TAAAGTGGCACGCGAGCTGGGTTCAGAACGTCGTGAGACAGTTCGGTCCCTATCCATCGTGGGCGCAGGATATTTGAGAGGAGCTGTCCTTAGTACGAGAGGACCGGGATGGACAAACCTATTGTGCACCAGTTGTCACGCCAGTGGCACAGCTGGGTAGCGAAGTTTGGACGGGATAAACGCTGAAGGCATCTAAGCGTGAAACCCACCTCAAGATAAGATATCCCATATCGTAAGGTAGTAAGACCCCTTGAAGACTACAAGGAGATAGGTCGGGTGTGTAAGCACAGCAATGTGTTGAGCTGACCGATACTAATAGGTCGAGGGCTTGATCACATGACAAGACTATGTCGGGCCAAAGAAAAGATACTATGCAGTTGTGAATGTGCGAAGAACATATTCAACGATACCGGTGACAATGGCGAAGGGGAAACACCTGTTCCCATCCCGAACACAGCAGTTAAGCCCTTCTGCGCCGAGAGTACTGAGTTGGACACGACTTGGGAGGGTAGGACGTTGCCGGTTACCAAAAGAAGCGATAGCGAATGCTGTCGCTTTTTTCTTTTGGTAACAACAAGGCAACGTCCCTCCCGAGTCGCAACTCAGTACGGAATAGCGAGCGTAAGAAGAATGAAGAGGGAGAGAAGAACCAAGCGCGAGCGTCTGGTATCTCACTTGGACACGACTTGGGAGGGTAGGACGTTGCCGGTTACCAAAAGAAGCGATAGCAAAAGCTGTCGCTTTTTCTTTTGGTAACCTAAAAGCAAGACCGCGGATAAGCGTCGCATATCATTGTCGCGTTTGCGTTTTTCTTGCTCCTGTACGTCAAGTACACTCGCTGCGATAAAGCCGCACGCTCCGCGATCTGCTCGCTTCTCCGCGGTCTTTTCGGAGCGAAACAATAAAATTATAAAAAAATTGACATCGTCTCTTGACAAAACTTACACGAAAATTAAAGTCTGGTAAGAGGATAAAAGCATCTCATCGATACTTTGCTGCCGACCACGTCGGCTCGCACCGGCACGACCACGTCGGCTCGCACCGGCCCGACCACGTCGGCGTCGGCTAGCGCCGATTCACTGGGGATTTGTTGTCAAGAGGATGGACGCAACTTTTTGAAGACGTTTCGACTTTTGGGGATTGCAGCTGCGTTTGAGAGGATGATTTGACTAATGAAACGGTACATATGTGGTATAATGGGCAAAAGTTTGAGGCTTTGTAAGGGAAATTTTTTTGCGGTATTTTAAGTTTGCCTTTTGCGCAATAATATGATATAGTATAGTAAACTTCGGAGGATGTATGAAAAGGATTCACGTCTTTTTGTTTGTCGTATTGATGCTGATTGTTGCGATGGCGCTGTGCACGGTCATCTTTGCCGCATGCAATTCGCCTCTTCCCGAAGATATCGAAGGGATAGAGATTGGCGTTTGCGTCGTGGGCGACGCGCTCGGCGACGGCTTGACGACGTCGGCTCCGGCTGGGGTTTTGTCGCTTTGACGCAATTTTGACGGCCGCGCAAGCGGTCGATTTTTTTTGCCTAATGCATACGTGAACGGTTGAGTTGTCGATTGCGTTCTCAATGGTTGGCGCAATTTAAAAAGTGTGGTATAATGACGATATGGGAAATATTGTTTGGTTGATTGTCGACGTCGCGTCGTTTGCAATCTTTGCCGCTGCCGGGATTATGCTTTTGGTGCGCAGAGGCGACGCCCCGACGCTTGACAAGACAAAAGTGCTGCCCGATTCGAGCGAGACCGATTTTGCGCCCATGCGCGCGTTTTCAATCGGAGCGGGCGCAGCGTCGCTTGTCTTTGCGGCAGTGATGTTTGCGGCTGTTCCGGCGGTGTTGTGGGCGACTGAGACGGCGGCTTGGGTGATAACGGCCGTCGTATGCGGCGCGGCTGCGGTCGGTGCGGTGGCGTTGTTTTTCTCCGATGCCGTCGCTCTCAAGGCGTCAAAGCGCGCGAAGGAGGGAAGCGAAGAGGGCGAATCTAAAAAAGACTTTGGAAAAGTCGCGAAAAATCGTTGACAAATACGCGCGTTTGTATTATTATAATTTAGCAATCGGCGAGCAATCGCCCGACATTGCTCCTTAGCTCAGTAGGTAGAGCATGCGGCTGTAAACCAATAGCAGCTCTGCGGAGAAATCCGCAGATGAACATCCCGCTAAGTCGGTGAAATCTAAGTCGAAAGATAGGACAACGCCGAGCAAGGGACTTCGGTCCCGTGTGTAGAGACTTTATACGGGATGCCTAAAGGGAATCTCCCCACGGCAAAGACAAAGTCCGGACCACAATGCGAAAGCGATGTGGTGAAGTAACCGCAGTGTCGTCAGTTCGAGTCTGACAGGAGCAGCCAAACCCCGCAGCGAAAGTTGCGGGGTTTTTGCATACGGATCGCAGGAGGCGCGCGCCGCGGTTTGCCCGTCAAAAGCCGTCTTGAGGGCTTGCAATGACGTCCATTCACTTGCTTTATTCGCGCGCAAGTGTTATATTATTATAAAATAAAGCACTCGGAGCGGAAAATGACTGTCGACAAGGACACGGTGACATATCTTTCCAAACTCGCAAAACTCAACATCAAGGCGGATGAAATGGACGAGGTGACCTCTCAGCTCGAGAAGATTCTCGGCTATATGGAGTCGCTCAAGGCGGTCGAGCCGACCGGCGGCGAGCCGGAGGCGGTACTCGCGCTTCGCGACGACGTCGTCAAGCCGTCTGCGGACAAGGATGAGCTGCTCGCAAATTGCGCGGAGCGCACCTTTTTTGCGCCCGTCGTGCCAAAGGTGGTGGAGTGAGTATGGAACTGCTCAAGCATACAGCGCTGGAACTCAGCGCGATGATTGCCAAAGGAGAGATATCTTCCGCCGAGGTGACGGACGCGGTCTTTGCCGCAATCGAGGCGAAAGACAAGGACATCAACGCCTATATCGGCGTGTCCAAAGAACTTGCGAGCGAACAGCTCAAGGTTTTGGACATTGCCGCGGACGGGCCGCTCAAAGGGGTGCCGATTGCGGTCAAGGACAACATCTGCACCAAGGGAGTCAAGACGACCTGCGCGTCCAAGATGCTTGCGGACTTTGTGCCGCCGTTTGACGCGACCGTCGTCGAAAAGCTCAAGGCGGCGGGAATGCCCATTGTGGGCAAGGTCAACATGGACGAGTTCGCGATGGGCTCGACCAGCGAGACGTCATACTTCGGCGCGGTCAAGAATCCGCACGATCTCACTCGCGTTCCCGGCGGTTCGTCGGGCGGCGCGGCGGCGGCTGTCGCGGCGGGAGAGGCGGTCTGCGCGCTCGGTTCGGACACCGGCGGCAGCATACGTCAGCCCGCGTCCTATTGCGGCGTGACCGGCTTCAAGCCGACATACGGCTACGTGTCGCGTTACGGGCTGGTCGCATATGCGTCATCGCTCGATCAGATCGGTCCGATTGCGAAGGACGTTGCCGACTGCGCGGCGATTATGGATGTGATTTCCGGGCATGACGGGCGCGATTCCACATCGCTCAACGTCGGACAAAAGCCCTATCTCGCGTCGCTCAAGGGCGACGTAAAGGGCAAGACAATCGGCGTGCCCGAAGAGTGCTTCGGCGACGGCGTGGACGAGGACGTCAAGAGGGCGGTGCTCGACTGCGCGAAGACGTACGAGTCGCTCGGCGCAAAGCTGTTGCCCGTCAAGCTCGACTTTATGCAGAGTGTCATTCCGACATACTACATCATCGCGACGGCGGAGGCGTCGTCCAACCTGTCGAGGTATGACGGCGTCAAATACGGTTTCCGCGCGGACAAGATCAATTCCATCGACGACCTCTATGCCGAGTCGCGTAGCCAAGGCTTCGGCGCCGAGGTCAAGATGCGCATATTGCTCGGCGCGTTCGTGTTGTCGTCGGGCTATTACGACGCATATTACAAAAAGGCTCTGAATGTGCGCAGCCGCATCATCGCCGAGTTCGGCGAGGTGTTCAAGCGCTGCGACGCATTGATATTCCCCGTCGCACCGTCGACCGCACCCAAGCTTGGGGCGAGCCTGAGCGACAGCATGAGCATGTATCTTTCTGACATCTTCACGGTGCCCGTCAATTTGGCGGGGCTGCCGGGGCTGTCTCTGCCGTGCGGCGTAGACCGCGGCGGCATGCCGATAGGCGCGCAGCTGATTGGTGCGAGAGGCACCGACGCGGCGTTGCTCGACCTCGGCTTTGCATATCAGCAGGCGACGGACATACATCGCGCGCTTGTGGGGAGGGCATGAGTATGGAATGGGAAACCGTCATCGGACTTGAAGTGCACATCGAACTTGCGACCGAGTCCAAGATCTTCTGTTCGTGTTCGACCGCGTTCGGCGCAAAGCCCAACGAGCATTGCTGCCCCGTCTGCATGGGCTTCCCGGGCACGCTGCCGGTGTTCAACAAACGTGTGCTCGAGTATGCGCTCAAGGCGGCGATCGCGCTCAATTGCGACATCCCCAAGTACACGGTGTTTGACCGCAAGAACTATTTTTATCCCGACTTGCCCAAGGCGTATCAGATCTCGCAGCTTTACAGCCCGATCGGCACGAACGGGCACGTCGACATCGACGTGGACGGGACGGTCAAGACCATCCGCATTCACGAGATGCACATGGAAGAGGACGCCGGCAAGCTCATCCACTCCGACATCGACAACGTCACCTATCCCGACTACAATCGCTGCGGCGTGCCGTTGATTGAGATTGTGTCCGAGCCCGACTTCCGTTCGGCGAAAGAGGTCGTCGCCTATCTCGAAAAGCTCAAGATGTTCTGCGAATATATGGGGATATCTTCGTGCAAAATGCAAGAGGGGCGCATGCGCGCCGACGTCAACGTCTCCGTCCGCAGGGCGGGCGACAGCGCGTTCGGCACGCGTACCGAGACGAAGAATCTCAACTCGTTCAGGGCGATTGAGCACGCGATCGAGTATGAGAGCGAGCGCCAGATCGAGATCTTGGAAAAGGGCGGCGTCGTCCACCAGGAGACTCGCCGTTGGGACGACGAAAAGAGGGTCGGTTCGTCCATGCGTAGCAAGGAGAACGCGCAGGATTACCGCTACTTCCCCGATCCCGACCTGCTGCCGATTGAGATAGACCGCGCGCAGATTGAGAAGTTGAGGCGCGGCATGCCCGAGTTCGCCGAGGAGAAAAAGACGCGGTTCATCGCCGAGTACGGGCTGAGCGACTACACGTCGTCGCGCGTGACGGCGGACATAAAGCTCGCGACGCTGTTTGAGGACGCGGCGAAGGGATGCGGCGCGCCGAGGACGGTCGCCAATTGGCTGATTGAGATCATGCCCAAGGTGCTGGACGACTGCGGGGTTGCGTTTGAGGACGCGCAGATAGACGCCGCGCAGTTCGCGAAGCTGCTCGCGAGCGTCGAGGGCAAAAAACTCAACAAGAACATGGGCATAAAGGCTTTGGAACAGCTCGTGAGACAGGGCGCGGAGTTCGACTTCGACCGCTACCTCAAAGACAACGCCGTCACGATGGAGGGCGACGAGGACAAGATTCGCGAGGTCGTGCGCAAAGTCTTGGCGGACAACCCCAAGGCGGTCGCCGAGTACGGGCAGGGCAAGACCAAGGTGATGGGCTTCCTTGTGGGACAGGTGATGAGGGCGTTTTTCGGCAAGGTCGATCACGACGCCGTCAACAGAGTTATGCTTGAAGAATTGCAAACCGGAGGACAGAGATGAAATACAGGACACACACCTGCGGACAGCTGACCGCCGCCGACACCGGCGCAAAGGTCGTGCTTTCCGGCTGGGTCGAGACGATAAGGGACCACGGCGGCGTATTGTTCGTCGACCTGAGGGATCACTACGGCGTCACGCAGATCGTCGTCCACGACGACGCGATGCTGCGCGAAGTTTCAAAGGAGACGGTGATTATGGTCGCCGGCGAAGTTTCGCTGCGCGACGAAGAGACGGTCAACCCCAAGCTTGCTACGGGGCACGTCGAGGTCGTCGCCGACAAGATAGACATTTTGGGCAAGTGCACGGAGATGCTGCCGTTCGAGATTCAAAACACCGCGAACGTGCGCGAGGATGTGCGCCTCAAGTACAGATATCTCGATTTGCGCAACGCCGCCAACCACGAGCGCATCATGTTCCGCAGCCGCGTGATATCTTTCCTGCGCGCAAAGATGGAGAGCCTCGGCTTCACCGAGATACAGACCCCCATTTTGACCGCGTCGTCGCCCGAGGGCGCACGCGACTTCCTCGTCCCCAGCCGCAAGTACAAGGGCAAATTCTATGCGTTGCCGCAGGCGCCGCAGCAGTTCAAGCAATTGCTGATGGTGTCAGGTTTTGACAGATACTATCAGATTGCGCCGTGCTTCCGCGACGAAGACGCGAGGCAGGACCGCTCGCCGGGCGAGTTCTATCAGCTCGACTACGAGATGGCGTTCGCCGACCAAGAGGACGTGCTCGAGGTCGCCGAAGAGGTCGTGTACGATCTCTTCGCCAAGTTCTCGACCAAGAAGGTCTCGCCGCGTCCGTTCAAGCGCATCCCCTACCGTGAGGCGATGGCGAAGTACGGTTCGGACAAGCCCGACCTTCGCAACCCGCTCGCCATCTGCGACTTGACCGAGTTCTTCAAGGGCGTCGACTTCCCCATCTTCAAGGGCAGACCGGTGCGCGGCATCGTCGCCGACTGCACGGGCAAGAGCAGGGCGTTCTTTGACAAGTCGCTCGCGTTCGCTCAAGACATCGGGCTGGGCGGACTCGGCTATCTCACGCTCAAACAGGGCGAGTACAAGGGGCCGATCGCCAAGTTCCTGAACGAGGTTCAGCAACAGCAGCTTCGCGACCTCACCGGCATCAAAGAGGGCGAGACGGTGTTCTTTGTCTGCGCCGGCGCGAAGGTGGTGGACGGGCTTTCGGGGCAGATTCGCACATGGCTGGGCAAAGAGCTCGAATTGATTGACAACAACGCAATCGAGTTTTGCTTTGTCGTCGACTTCCCGATGTACACCTACAACAACGAAGAGAAGAAGATTGACTTCATGCACAACCCCTTCTCCATGCCGCAGGGCGGGATGAAGGCGCTCGAAGGCGATCCGCTCGAGGCGCTCGCCTACCAATACGACCTCGTCTGCAACGGCGTCGAGGTGTCGTCGGGCGCGGTGCGCAACCACGATCCCGAGATCATGCGCAAGGCGTTCGCGATCGCAGGCTACTCGGAGGACGAGCTCAAAGCCAAGTTCTCCGCGCTGTACACCGCATTCTCGTACGGCGCGCCCCCGCACGCGGGCATGGCTCCCGGCGTGGAGAGGCTTTTGATGCTGTTGACGGATGCGACGTCGATACGCGAGGTCATGGCGTTTCCGCTCAACTCGAGCGCGCAGGACGCGATGGTCGGCGCGCCGAGCGGCGTAACCGAACAGCAATTGCGCGAAGTGCACATCAAGGTCAGGGATTGACGTGAAAAAGATATTGCTGGTATTGACGGGCGGCACGATATGTGCGTTTGCCGACGCGAAACATACGCGCGATTTGGACGTCTCGAGGGCGAGAGCGCTGCTCGAAGAAGGTTTTCGCGCGTCCGATTCGCCGTTCGCGGCCGTCGACGCCACGCAATTTGCGATAGGCGAGAGCTTTGACACTCTCAGCGAGAACATGACCTTCGAGGTCTGGAACAGAATCAAGGTCTATCTCGATTCGCGCCCGTACGAGGGCTTTGACGGCGTCGTAATCGCTCACGGCACGGACACGCTCGGCTATTCGGCGGCGATGTTCGCGATGCTGTACGCAGGCGTGAGCGTACCGATGATTTTTGTCGCGGCGGACGCGCCTCTCGACGACCCGAGAGGCAACGGCAACGCCAACTTCCGCGCGGCGGTCGAGTGCATATGCCGCGGCATAACGCCGGGCGTATATGCCGTCTACCGCAATTCGGACGGCGTGACCTATCTGCATGCCGGCAGCCGTCTCACCCAATGCGCGTCCTATCGCGCCGACTTTTTCAGCGAGGGGATGACCGCTCTCGGCGGCTCGGTCGACCTTTCTGCGACGCCGATTTGCAATCTCAACATGCAGCATCGCGACTTTTCGGGCAAGGCGCTCGAGCGCCGCGTGCTCAAGCTCGACCCCTATGTCGGGACGGATTATCGCGCCTACGACCTCTCGCGCTTTGACGCGGTGCTTCACGGCGCCTATCACTCGGGCACCGTATGCACGTCGGCGGCGGACGACGGCGGCAGCGTCGTCGCGTTTGCCGAGCGCTGCGCGGCGGAGGGCAAGGAGCTCTACATCTTCCCGGCGAAGAGCGGGGACGACGGAGACGGCGACGTCTATGCGTCCGTTTTGCCGCTTGTCGGCAAGGCGCGCTTTTTGTGGGGGATGACCGCAGAGGCGGCGTACGCAAAGCTGACGATTGCCTATTCGTGCTTTGACGACGACGAAGCGAGACGAGAATATCTTGCCGAGAACACCTGCGGCGAATACATCCGTTGAACGGTGCGGCGCGATGCGCCGCTTTTTTATCGCGCGTTATTCGGCGTAACTTCATTTGGGGCTTTACGCGCGCGCAAACATATGCTATAATATCAATATGGATGATAGGAAGAAAGTTGACATAGCCGACGTCGCCCGCGGCTGTCTGTACGGCGGCGCGATAGGCGACGCGCTGGGCTATCCGGTTGAGTTTTTCTCATATGAGAGGATAAAGGCGGTATACGGCGAGGGAGGCATTACGAGCCTTCGGCTCTCGGACGGCAAAGCTCTCGTCTCGGATGACACGCAGATGACGCTGTTCACCGTCGAAGCGCTCGCGCTGTTTGCGGACGGCAAGAGTTCAATCGAGGAGTGCGGGGCGGTGGCACTTCTTGCTGTCGCCCCTTGATTGCCTACCAGCAAAGGCGGGC
>CABKMX010000026.1 GCA_902373595.1 uncultured Christensenellaceae bacterium | reverse complement strand
AAGCTCAACCCGATGATCGGCGCGGCAGGCATTTCCGCCTTCCCGATGTCGGCGAGGGTCATCCAAAAGATGGGTCTCAAAGAAGATCCCACCAACCACCTGTTGATGCACGCGATAGGCGCCAACGTCTCGGGTCAGATCGCTTCGGCGATCGTCGGCGGACTGATCATCAGTCTGGTGCTCGCTTGAGGAGGTGCGTGATATGAAAAGCAATGTTTTGACCAAGATCTGCGTGGGCACGCTGCTGTGCCTGATCGTGTTGCTGACTCTGTTCGCGTTCGGCACGACCGTCTGCGCCGAAGAGAGCGCGCCTGCCGACGTCCCTGCCGAGGGCGAGACCGTACAACCGCCAGCCGAAGACGGCGCCGACGAGACCCCTTCCGAAGACGCCGACGCGGCGGACGACGGAGGAATACTCGACCTGCATTTTGACAAGAACAACGTCATTGCCGCGCTCAACATCATGTGGAAAGGCGTGCTGGCGATCTTCGTCACGATCGCGATCATCATCGTCGTGTCGCTGTTGATGAACAAGGCGTGCAACGCGGCGTCCGAAGCGGTCAAGAAAAAGCAGGAGCGCCTCGAAGATCAGATGCGCAACGAAGAGAACGAAACCAAAGAATAAACCATACAAAAAACCGCCGCGGCGTGTTGCCGCGGCGGTATTTTTTGTCCTCTTATTTCACAAAAGGTATTTCGTCCACATCATAGCAGCGGACATAGTCGATGACGAACTCTGAGACAAAATCTTTGCCTCCCTCGTTGGACGTGATCTCTCCGCCCCAAGTGAACTCGTTTCGGGGTTGGCGGGGTTGCCGCTGCCTCCCTCGCCGGACCACCAAGTATCGGTGTCGAATGTGTCGAACTCGTCGGCAAAAATCGGCTCGCCGAGCACGTCTATGTCGATGACTTCGTCCGCGTCGGGCCGATAGACGCAAGAAACTGCCGAGACAGCAAGAATCACGAGCAAAGTTGTCACGGCAAATGTCGCAAGCAATTTCTTCATTTTGTCCTCCTTGGCGCATACCGCGCCTTTTTTGATTATAGCGCCACTTCTCTTCCTTTTGAACCTTTTCGGCAAAAAGAGACGGCCCCGTGAGGACCGCCTCTCGTTTGAGGTTATATTATCGCCCGAGGCAAGCCTCGGTCAAAGGTGTTATTCCGACCTCAGAGCGACGACCGGGTCGCGCTTTGCCGCAACGGACGACGGGACAAGCCCGGCGATCACCGTCAAGCAGAAGCTGATCACGATCATCAGCAGCGCATGCAGCGGATTGAACACGCACAGTGTCAGCGAACCCATATTCGCGAGGTTTTGGATGATCGCGTTGACGATAGGCTGCAGAATGTAGGTCACTATGATGCCTATCACACCTGCGAACAAACCGACGATGAAGCTCTCGGCGTTGAACACGTTGTATATGTCTCTCTTGCGTGCGCCGAGCGAGCGCAAGATGCCTATCTCCTTTGTCCTCTCGACGACGGAGACGTAGGTTATGATGCCGATCATCACCGACGACACGACCAGCGAGATCGCCGCGAAGCAGACGAGGACGATGGAAATGATGCGAATGATCTCATTCATCATGTCGGTGGCGGTCGCGGACATATCGGTGTATTGCACCTCACCGCCGACATGGGTGTCGTTCCACGCGTCCAGATAGTCGAGGATATACTCCTTGTTCTCGAAGTCGAGCGGATAGATGTTCATGCTGTCGGGGGTACGATCGCCGCCGAGTTGCTGCATGATCTCCTTATGCGTCGAGCCGCTCAAAATTATGCGCGAGCCTGTAACGATGTTGTATTCGGTGTTTGCGGCTTGATCGGCGACGATTTGGGACGCGCCGTTGACGTTGAGCAAATGCTCCGTCAATTCGGGAGTATAGTTGATGCCCTGATAGAGCAAGCCGAGCATGACGTCCGGTTTGAGCCGTAGCACCGCGACGACTTCGAGCTGCGTCGTACCGTCGCCGCCCTCTTCGCAACATTGCCGATAGAAGTCGCTGCCGCTTTGTTTGTCATACATCTTGTTGCCGCTGTCGGCGACCTTTTTGTAAAGTTTGTTGTTGTCGACAACAGTCAATTTGCGCCCGATGATGTCGTCGAAACTGACCTGATCGCACTCGTCCGGATCGAAACCGAGCCCCATCAACACCTCGACGCTCACGCTGTTGTAGGTGTCGACGACCAGCACGACCTCGTTCGCCGACGACGAGAACTTCGTGCCTGCAATCATATCGTACTGCGACAGGATGAACTCTTTGCCGCCGACCATTTGATACCATCCGATCGACGGGGTCTTTTGCCCTCCGAGGTTGCCGCCCAAGATGCCGTCCAACATGCTTTTTTTGACGTTGACCTGCTGATAGACGGTGTTGCCGTCCGCGTCGATCGTCGGTCCGACGACGGTGGTCTCCATCGCGTAGCCGTACGAAATGCTGCTCGCCCAGCCCTTATCTTTGACCTCGTTGACATAGTCGATATAGTCTTGACCGAAGCTGTTGTCGATGATGATGTCCTCCATCATATCGGACGAATCGAAGCCGTAGACAAAGTCGTCGTCCGGGTATTGTTTGTCGCCGGCGTCGCCGGTCATACCCGAAATGATGGACATCGCGGCGTTGGTATCGATCGCACTGCTCGCAATCTGTATCGGATAGCCGGACAGCACCGTCGTCTGAAGGTCGGTGACATAGCTCGTGAAGCCGTTGGAGATCGCCAGCACCAGCGACACGCCTATGATTCCTATACTGCCTGCAATCGCAGTCATGATTGTCCTTCCCTTTTTGGTCATAAGGTTGCGGAAGGACAGCTTGATTGCGGTCAAGAAGCTCATGCTCGTGCGCTTGAGCTTCTTCTTTTTCTCTTTGACGGTCAATTGCTTCTCGCTCTCGGTCGCGGCAAGCGTCTTTGACTGCGCCTCGGTGTTCTCTTCGGGAGTGAACGGATCGCTGTCGCCGATGACCTCGCCGTCTTTGAGCCTGACGATGCGCGTCGAATATCTGTCCGCAAGCTCGGAATTGTGCGTGACCATGATGATGAGACGGGTCTTGGAGATCTCTTTGAGAAGGTCCATGACCTGTATGCTGGTCGCGCTGTCGAGCGCGCCGGTCGGCTCGTCGGCGAGAATGATCTCGGGGTCGTTGATGAGCGCACGCGCAATCGAGACGCGCTGCATCTGACCGCCGGAAAGCTGATTGGGCAGCTTCTTGATCTGCTCGGAAAGCCCGACCTTTGCGAGAGCCTCGCGAGCACGCCTGTTGCGCTCGGCGCGGCTGACGCCGGACAGCGTCAAAGCCATCGCGACGTTGTCCAAAATGGTCATGTGCGAAATGAGGTTGTAACTTTGGAAGACAAAACCTATCCTGAGGTTGCGGTATGCGTCCCAATCGACGTCCTTGTAGACCTTGGTCGACACGCCGTCGATCAACAGATCGCCCGACGTATAGCGGTCGAGACCGCCGATGATGTTGAGGAGCGTGGTCTTGCCGCAGCCCGACTGTCCCAGCACGGACACGAATTCGGTGTCGCGGAATTTGAGGTCGATGCCCTTGAGCGCGCGGACGACGCCGTCGCCCACGGGATAGTCTTTGGTGATGTTGCGAAGTTCGAGCATAAATACCTGCCTTTTTCTTGTCGTACATCTATTTTATGCCAAAGCGTATATTCGGTCAATATATTCGCGGCTCGGACGGCGAGATTTTACCTAATAATTACATTATAATGTATCCACGGGGACGAGAGGCGGAGCCTTCTGTTTTGGCTCCGCCCCTTCAAAAACCGATATATTTGTGCGTTTTCTCAATACATGTCCTCAAAAAGCGGTCAGCGTGCTCCCATCCTCCGCCGATTGATACATCATCCAATATCCGCCTCCTCCGGGCACGGGCAGCCATTGGCGGCTCTCCTCTTTGCCTTTCGGCGGAGCGCTGCCGTCCGCGTCGGGTACGCCGTAACAGATAAACTTGACGGGGTCGCCGACCACGCCGACGACGTATGCCGCCTCGCCGCCGTCATCCACCCTCACCCACTTTGAGTCGGGAAACAGCGCTTCGAGTTCGCTCACTCTCTCTCTGCCGTCGAACAACTCTTTCAGCTTTTGTTCAATCAGCTTGAAGAACTCGCCCTGCCCCCCTCTTTGCGGAGCATGCTCATCTTCCGGCGCGCCCTGCTCAACGAGCTCCTCGGGCTTCTCTTCGACGCCTTGCTCGGCATCGGCGCTCTCATCTTCGGCGCTCTCGGTCGGCGGTTGAGGTTTCTCTTCGGACGTCACCTCGGTCTCTTGCCCCGTCTCTTCGGACGCGGCTTCCGGCACGGTTTCTTGAACGGTTTTCGGTGCAAATCCGATCGCTTCGCCGCCCGAGGCGACGAGTACGCCGTCCCCGAAGAGCGCAACTCCTCTCACTTCTCCCTCCACGCCGCCATCGCCGATTTCGACAGCTTTGCCGCCGACATTCGCGATCACGGCGTCGAACGCCGCCGCGCAGCTCGTTTCGACATAGTTTTTGCCGCCGCCGTTCACTATCTTTGCGACGCCCTTTGCCTCGTCGCCGGCTTTGAGCACAAATCTGTTGACAACTTTCATATCGCCTCCGTTACACTTCAATATAGTCTAAGCGGACGCGCGATATTCCGCGAACGAACGCTGTTTGCCGCAAAAAAATCGGTATTGACACCACCCCCGTTATGATGCTATAATTCACTTGAAAGCATTCGGAGGTGACTATGCCCGAACTCAACATTGCAGTTGCGGTGATCGTATCAGTGGTGTTTGCGCCCGTCTATACGATAGGCGTATGCTTTCTCTTCGGCGTCGGAGGGATATTGCTCGGCGGCTATCACAAGGACCCGCGCAGCGAGCGCGGCAAACGCGCCGGCCGCTACATCGTGCGGCGCGCCGGCATATTGACGCTGATCGTTCTTTCGTCTCTGCACGCATGCATTTTGACGGGCGTGCTCGGCGAAATGACGGCTTGCTATGCGTTGATTGCCGTGACCGCGGCGACGATCGCAATCGGTTTGACGTTGTTCAACCGCGACAAAAAGATAAGACAAAAATATTCCGAGCTTGAGGCGAGCGAAAGTGAATATCGCGCTTCTCACCCGGAAGAGTTTGAGCAATAAAGTGCCGATAACCTACACGGACAGCAAATTTTGCAATTTTGCAAAGTCGAGGTAGGACAGCGTTTCTCCTCTGACGTCGGCGCGCATCCCCATCTTTTCGAGCGCCGCCGCGACAGCCTCTTTTGAGTACCCGCAGCGAGCGAGATTGTTGACCAAAGTCTTGCGCCTCATCGCGAACGCCGCGCCGATCAGTCGGCGCGTCTTTTGTTCCTCTTCCCTCGGCAGCTTGTCTACAAAATCAAGTCTGACGACGCTGCTGTCGACATTTGGAGGCGGCGTGAACAGCGACCGCGGAACGAACCTCGTTATCCTGACATCGCAGCAGAGCGCGACCGACGCGGTGATCGCGCCGTAATCGGCAGTCCCGGGCGCGGCGGCGAGGCGGTCGGCGACTTCTTTTTGGACCATCACCGACATGCTCACGGGGCGCACGTCCCCTTCGACAAAGCGCATCACGATCGGCGTCGTGATGTAGTACGGCAGGTTGGCGACCACCTTGAATGCGTCGCCGACCAGCGCGCGAAGTTCATCGTCCCCGACCGAGCGGAAGTCCTTGAACACGACTTTGACGTTGCCCTTGTCCGCAAGCGTCTCGGCAAGGACGGGGCGCAAGTGCTCGTCCACTTCGAGCGCGACGACCCTCTTTGCCCTGTCGGCGAGCGCGCGCGTCAGCGTGCCCGCTCCCGCGCCGATCTCGAGCACGGTATCTTCCGACGTCACTCCTGCGTCGTCGGCGATCGCGGCAAGCAGATTTGAGTCGGTCAAAAAGTTTTGACCGAGCCGCTTGTCAAAGCCGAAGCCGTGTCTTTTGAGGATGTCCGCAATCTTATCCATCTATCATCTTGCGCACGCGCAGCTTTGCGCCTATCTTTTCGGCGATCGTCCGCGCCTTGGCTGTCTCCTCTTCACCAATGATGTCGACGACCGACAGCGACACGTTGCCGCCCTTTTTCACACACTCTTCGGCAAAGGCGAGCATCAGGTCGAAGCCTCTCTCTCCCCACTCGCTGTGACAAATCGCGTCATACTTTTTCGCGTCCGTCGCGTTGAGGCTGACGCCGATCGAGTCGATGTGCGACACGATGTCGTCGGTGATGTCGCGGCTGTTGATCGCGTTGCCCTGCCCGTTGGTGTTGAGGCGTGTTTTGAGCCCTCTCTCGTGCGCGAAGTCGGCGACCGCGCAAAGCTGTTCGACGCGGTATGTCGGTTCGCCGTAGCCGCAGAACACGACCTCTTCGACCTCGGGGTGAGCGTCGAGCACGGCGCGCGCTCTGTCGATGACCTCTTGCGCGGACGGCTCGTGGTCGAGCCAAAGATCGTACCCGGCAAAGCCGTGTTTTTTGGCGGGATCGACGTCGTAGTTGCGCACGCAGAAGTCGCAGCGGTTGCTGCATCTGTTGGTCAGGTTGACGTAAAGTCCCCTGCCCATCAAGTAAACGTATTGATCTTTCATTGCAAAAACGCCTTCATCTTGGGGAAGAGCGTAAGGGTGTTTTGTTCGGTGAGTTTTTCCGCTTCCTCGAACGTCATGCCCAGCGTCTCGGCGACGAACGCCAGCGTATGGCGGACGTACTTTGGCTCGTTTAGCTTGCCGCGAAAGGGCACCGGAGTCATGTACGGGCAGTCCGTCTCGACGAGGATGCGGTCTTTGGGCACCGCGCGGATGACGTCCTGTTTTTTCGCGTTTTTGAACGTGACCGCTCCGCCGAACGCAAAATACGCGTCATATCTCGCGAGCTGTTTGACGAACTCGGCGCTGCCGCTGTAACAGTGCATCAGCATGCCGTCGGCGACCCACGACGGGTGCTCTTTGAGGATGTCGGCGAGGTCGCCGTACGCGTCGCGGATGTGGAGCGCGACCGGCATATGCAGAGAGTGCGCCAGCTCCAATTGCGCGACAAACGCGCGTTTTTGGATGTCGCGCGGCGGCGTCTCATAATAGTAATCCAGCCCTATCTCCCCTATGCCGACCACCTTTGGCATCGCCGAAAGGCGCGCATAGAGCGCCGCCTCGTCGTCGCAGTAGTCGGCGGCGAACTCGGGGTGAGTGCCGACGATCGCGAACACTCCTTCGTTGTCCTCGGCGAGCTTTGCCGCCTGAGCGGACGTCGCGGCGTCACAGCCTGCCTCTATCAATGCGGTCAAGCCGTCTGCGTGCATGTCGGCAATGATCCTGCCGCTCTCGGGCAGCAGTCTCTCTTCGGTGATATGCGCGTGCGAATCGATCATCTGACCTCTCCGCCCGGCGCGATCTCGCCCTCGGGCGACACGACGGACAGTTTGCCGTCCGCACCCTCGGCGCAGAGAATCATGCCCTCGGACAATATGCCGCGCAGCTTGACGGGCTTGAGGTTGGTGACGACGACAACTCTTTTGCCGATCATCTGCTCGGGCGAATAGTATGCGGCGATGCCGCTGACGACGGTGCGCGGACTGTCCTCGCCAACGTCGATCTTGGAGCAAAGCAGCTTGTCCGCCTTGGGCACTTTTTCGCACGCGACGACCTTGCCCACTTTGAGTTCGACCTTGGCGAAGTCGTCGATAGCGATCTCGCTCTTTGACGGTTTTTGTTCGACCTGTTGCGGCTTTTGCTCCTTTTCGGCGGCTTTGGCGCGCTCTTCGAACATCGCCTCGACCCTGTCGTTGATCTCCTTGGCGTCGAGGCGCGAGAAGAGGATCTCCGCCTTTTCGGCGACCTTGTAGCTCTTCTGAACGCCGAACTTGCCGAGCGCCGCGAACTCTCTCGAAGTCGAGCCCAGCTCTTCGAACACCTTCGCGCACTTGCCCGGCATAAAGCACTCGAGCATGCTCGTCGCGATGACTATGCTCTCGCACAGATTGTACAGCACCGTGCGCAGTCTGTCCTTTTTGGACTCGTCCTTGGCGAGCGCCCACGGCGCGGTCTCGTCGATATACTTGTTCGCGCGGCGGTAGACGGAGACGATCTCGCCCAGCGCGTCGGCGACGCGGAACGCCTCCATATCCTTTTCAAACTTGGCATACGCCGCGGTCGCGACCGCTTTGAGGTCGTCGTCGACCTCTTCGGCGACGCCTGCATCAAACACCTCGCCGCCGAAATATTTGTTGATCATTGCGACGGTGCGGTTGACGAGGTTGCCGAAGACGTTGGCAAGTTCGCCGTTGATGAGTTCGGTGACCTGATCCCAGCCAATCACGCCGTCGTTGTCGTACGGCATCATGCTCATCAGGCAATAGCGGACCGCGTCGACGCCGTAGATGTCGACCATGTCGTCGGCGTACATGACGTTGCCCTTGGACTTGCTCATCTTGCCGCCGTCCTGCAGCAGCCACGCGTGCCCGAACACCTGCTTGGGCAGCGGCAGACCCAGCGCCATCAAGAAGATGGGCCAATAGATCGTATGGAATCTGACGATGTCCTTGCCGACGACGTGCACGTCCGCAGGCCAATACTTGTCGAATTTGGGGTCGTTTTTGCCGTCGACGTCATACCCTAGTCCCGTGATGTAGTTGGTCAGCGCGTCCAGCCAGACATAGACGACATGGCGCGGATCGCTGTTGACCTTGATGCCCCAATCGAACGTCGTGCGGCTGACGCACAGGTCCTGAAGCCCGGGCTTGAGGAAGTTGTTGACCATCTCCTTTTTGCGCGAGACGGGGACGATGAACTCGGGATGCTCGTCGTAGTACTTCATCAACGCGTCCGCATACTTGCTCATGCGGAAGAAGTACGCCTCTTCTTTGGCGAGTTTGACCTCTCTGCCGCAGTCGGGGCACTTGCCGTCGACGAGCTGGCTCTCCGTCCAAAAGGACTCGCACGGCGTGCAATACCAGCCGCTGTACTCGCC
>CABKMX010000025.1 GCA_902373595.1 uncultured Christensenellaceae bacterium | reverse complement strand
CTCTTTCGGCACAAGCCGTAATTTGATAGATATATTATATCAAAAGGCACGAGCCGTTGTCAATACACGTTTGATACAAGAAGAAAAAATATAACAAAAGGAAAAATATTAAAAAACAGAGAGGAAAACTTTGCTTTGAATTATCTCAAAAAGATGAAGTGTTACATAACAAAAAAATTCAAACATTTACAAGAACAAAACACAAAGAAAAACGGCTCAAAACAAGCAAAGAGAGCGCAATCTCAAAGAGTAAAAATTCCAAAAGAGAGAGCCAAATTGTCCCAAAAGCCGTATCAAAGCGGTTGAGTCTTGGGTTTGTTGCCTCCGCGCGGATATTGAGACGGGGTGCGTTTGATCTTTTCGCAGACGAGGAGGAAGTGCTTCTCGTCTTCCGAGATGTTGTATTCCGCTATTGTTTTTGTATTCAATCCGAGGATGTCGAATGCCCTTTCGGACGCCTTCAGCTCTTCGGTCAGCGATCTTCCCTTGTACGCTACAAACGTACCTCCCACTTTGACGAGAGGCGCGCACAGCTCCGCCAAAGTCGCAAGCGACGACACCGCTCTTGCGGTACACACGTCAAAGCTTTCGCGATGCGACGCGCAAAATTCCTCTGCCCTCGCATGGAACGCCGAGCAATTGTCCAAATTTAATTTTTTGGTGCAGGTGTTGATAAAGTCCACTCTTTTGCGCAGGCTGTCCACCAATGAAAATTGAGTTTTGGGGCAAGTGAGCGCAAGCGGAATTCCGGGGAAGCCGGCTCCGCTGCCGATGTCGCAGACCGTCTTTGCGTCCTTGACAAAGTCATATCCGGCGAGCGAGTCGACAAAGTGTTTGGCATAAAATTCGTCTCGGTCGGTGATCGCGGTCAGGTTGAACGAGCGGTTTGTCTCGAGCACCTCGTCGCAAAACTTGTCAAACTTTTCTACGAGATTTGGTGAATATATCCCCTTTTGTAGAAGTAGCGCGATCAATACGTCTCTGTTCATTTGTTCCTCGCCAGCCACACCATGAGCACGGTGATATCCGCGGGCGAAACGCCCGAAATGCGCGCCGCCTGTCCCAGCGTCAGCGGTTTGATCTTGTCCAATTTTTGGCGCGCCTCTATGCGCAAGCCGCCGATCGAGGCATAGTCGATGGACGGGTCGAGCGGTTTTTCGTCCAATTTTTTCATCTTTTCGGCAAAGGATTTTTGCTTGTCCAAATATCCGGCGTACTTGACCTCGGTCGCCGCCTCTTCGAGGTTGCGGAGCGAAAAGTTTGCAAAGCGCGGGAAGAACTCTTTGAGCGATTTTGCGTCCGCCTCGGCGCGTTTGAGGAGATCGCCGTATCTGCAACCGCCGCCGCCTCCTTCCGCGCCGATATGTTTGAGGTAGGCGGAGACGTCGCCGGCAGACGCCTTTTCGTCGAGCGCGGCGCGTATGTCGTCCAGCTCTCTCAGCTTGGCGACGAAGCGGTCATATCTCTCGTCGGTGACGAGCCCGACTTCGCGCCCGATAGGAGTGAGTCTCTCGTCCGCGTTTTCCTGTCTCAAATGCAGGCGGTGCTCCGCCCTTGCGGTCATCATGCGGTAGGGTTCGTTTGTGCCCTTGGTGATGAGGTCGTCGATGAGCACGCCGATATACGAACTGTCGCGGGGGAGCACGACGGGCGGTTTGTCGTCGAGATGTCTTGCGCAATTGATGCCGGCGATTATACCCTGCGCCGCCGCCTCTTCGTAGCCGCTGCTGCCGTTGATTTGTCCTGCGAGGAACAGACCTTTGACCGCCTTTGTTTGGAGCGACGGCAAGAGCGCGGTGGGGTCTATGCAGTCATATTCGATCGCATAGGCGAAGCGCATGATCTTGCAATTTTCCAAGCCTATGACCGAGTGGTACATCTCGAGCTGCACGTCTACGGGCAGCGAGCTGCTCATGCCTTGAACATAGAGTTCGTCGGTGTCAGCGCATTCGGGTTCGATGAAGATCTGGTGGCGTTCCTTGTCGGCGAAGCGGACGACCTTGTCCTCGATGGACGGGCAATAGCGCGGACCGACGCTCTTGATCGAGCCGTTGAACAGCGGCGAGCGGTCGAGGTTGGCGAGGATGATCTCCTTTGTCTTTTGGGTGGTATAGGTGAGGTAGCACGGGCGCGTGTTGGGGACGAAGCCGTCTGTCATGAAGGAGAAGGGATAAAGTTCTTCGTCTCCGTTTTGGACGGTCATTTTTTCAAAGTCGACCGTCTTGCCGTCGATACGCGCCGGCGTGCCCGTCTTGAAGCGGCGTGTCGGCAGCCCGAGCGCGAGCAGCGACGCTGTCAAAGAGGTCGCGCGGCAAAAGCCGTTGGGACCAACGCTTTGGCGGAAGCTACCGATGATGATCTCGGCGTTGAGATAGACGCCCGTCGCGACGACGACTCCGCGGCAGCCGAAAGTCTGTCCCTGCGCGGTCTTGACGCCGCAGACCGCTCCGTCTTCGGTCAAAATGTCGGTGACTTCGCTTTGCAGGATGTCGAGCCCCGGCTGTCTTTCGAGCACGGACTTCATATATCCGTGGTATTTGGCTTTATCCGCCTGCCCTCTCAGCGAGCGCACCGCCGCGCCCTTGCCGGTGTTGAGCATGCGGATCTGCAAAAGGTTGGCGTCGGCGGCGATGCCCATTTGACCGCCGAGCGCGTCAATCTCGCGGACGAGGTGACCCTTGGCGGTGCCGCCTATCGCGGGATTGCACGCCATAAAGGCAATCGCGTCCAGCGACAGCGTGACGACGAGGGTCTTGTGACCGGTGCGCGCGAGGGCGAGGCACGCCTCAACTCCGGCGTGTCCCGCACCGATAACTATCGCGTCATAAATTGCGTCGAACTTTTGCATTGTCATCTCCGTCCGTATATTATAGCACAAAGGCTCGCCGCGCGCAAATGCGTGCGCGCAATTGCAAAGAGCGCGCGTATGTGCTAAAATATCGTCGGAGGCAATATGCAGACGATAGCGGCGATCTCGACCCCGGCGGGAGCCGGAGCGATAGCGATCATCAGGATGAGCGGCGACGACGCGCTCGCGATAGCGGCGCGGTTGTTTTCGTGCAGCGAGCTCGGCGACTTTTCGCAAGCCGAGCCGCGCAGGATGTATCTCGGCACGATCAACGCCGGAGAGTATGCGGACAGGTGTCTTGCAGTGCGCTTCAAAGCGCCCAAAACCTACACGGGCGAGGAAATTGTGGAATTCCATTGCCACGGCGGAGCGCGGCTTGCGCGCGAGGTTTTGGCGGCTTGCGTCGCGTGCGGCGCGCGCGTCGCGGACAAGGGCGAGTTTACCAAAAGGGCTTTTTTGGCGGGCAAGCTGGCGCTCAGCGACGCCGAGGCGGTCATAGACATGATCAACGCCGAATCGGGCGCGGCGCTCAAAGCGTCCTATCGCATGCTCACCGGCGCGCTGGCGGACGAGATAAAGGCGTTTTCGGACAGATTGCTCGACGCGTGCGCGTCGCTCGAGGCGAGCTTCGACTATCCCGAAGAGATGGAGGACGAGAGCGTCTTTGACGCAAAGGGCGCGGTCGCGGACGCACTCGAACATGTGGAGAAATTGCTCGCCACCGCGCGGACGGGCGCGATGGTGCGCGACGGCATAGACGTCGCGATCGTCGGCGTCGCCAATGTGGGCAAATCGTCTTTGCTCAACGCGCTTTGCGGCAGGGACAGGGCGATCGTCACCGACATCGCCGGCACGACGCGCGACAGCCTCGAAGAGAGGATCGAAAAGGACGGCGTCGCGATCAACCTCATCGACACCGCCGGGATACGCGACACGGACGACGAGGTCGAAAAGATGGGCGTCGAGAGGTCCTACCGCGCGGCAAAGAGAGCGGACGTCGTGCTGTTCGTCTCGGACGCGACGAGGGAGCTTTGCGACGAAGAGAGGCGCATATTGAAAGATATTCCCGACGGCGCAAAGGTCGTCACCGTGCTCAACAAGAGCGACCTTCCCCACTCTCCGCGCGGCGGCGCGGTCCACGTCAGCGCAAAGACGGGCGAAGGGATAGAGGCGCTCAAAGCGACGATCGCCGCCTTCGTCACGAGCGGAGAGATCGATGCGTCGGGCAACATCATCACCGAGGAGCGGCACAGAGAGGCGCTCGAGAGAGCCAAGGCGTCGCTGCTTTCCGCCAAGGCGGCGCTTGACGGAGCGATGCCCATCGAGTGCGCGGCGCTTGACATCAAGCAGGCATATTCCGCCCTCGGCGAGATCACGGGCGAGACCGCGGACGAGGCGATCGTCGACCGCGTCTTTTCCAAATTCTGCGTGGGCAAGTGATGGAGCTTTGCACAAGAAAGCGAAAAAGCATTGAAAAAATCAAGACAGGTTCTTGATTTTTGTGCAAAGAACAAATTTTGTTAAAAAAGATATACACTTTTTTCAACCAAAAGCGGCGCCTTGTGCGCCGCAAAAGTTTTGACAGACGACAAAGCCGCCGACACTTGCTTCAAGTTGTTTCTGGGATACCGTATCGACAAAGTCGCGTCAGCATTTTGGAACGACCTTACTCTTGGTTGTCGTCCGGTGCAGTCTTTGTCTCCATCATCGCTATCGCCGCGAGGATCTCGTCTTCCGTTTCGCAACGGTCTATCAACTCGGCGACCGTGTCCGCTTGCGCTGCGTTGCGAGCCAAAAGCAAAAGCTTCCTCATTGTAGACTTGGAGTACCCCGTCTTCACAAGTTTGTCCAACAAATCCTTCATTTTCATATATCGACCGCCAAAAGAGAATCAAATTTTTGAGATGAGCGCATCGAGCGACGCCCCTACTCTCGGGTGTCGTTCTTTGTCCCGGTTGTCTCCATCGCCGCTATCGCCGCGAGTACCTCGTCTTCCGTTTCGCAACGGGCTATCAACCCCGATAGTTTTTCTACGTCCGCTTTGCTGTGTACTATACGCAAAATCTTTGCTATTGTAGACCTGGAGCATCCCATCAAATACACCTTTATCAATATTTCCTTCATGTTCATATACAAACTTCCTTATGGCTTCTATTAGAGTCTCGTATTCTAAATTGATCTCTATGATCTTTGTTATGACAGGATGCAACGGTGTGCCCTTTTATTCTGTATCGTCCTTTGTCTCTGCTGTCTCCATCGCCGCTATCGCTGCGAGTATCTCTTCTTCCGTTTTGCTGTGTTCTATTATTTTGCGCAATTCTTCCGCTTTCTTCTCCGCCGCCGGATGCCCCCATTTCTCCCGAGTATTTCCTATAATATCTATAATCTTTTGCATAAGTAATGTCGAGAATTCCCTCACCGTACACTCGTGCATAAGCATCACTCGCGAATGCGCTTCCACGCTTTTCCCACGCATAAACAGCACCTCTTACCAATTCAATATCGCTTTCATTGAGAAGATTTATTTTTATGATTCTCGTTACGACAGACCGCGGCGGTGCGCCTTAGGCGCACAGCCGTACGGCAATCGTCGGACAGCTGCGTCACAACAGCGTATAGTTGTCGAAGATATCCTTCAAGTCGTCGTCCGTAACGATATCTTTTTCGTACGCCTCGCTCAACGTGTAAATTTCACCGTCTTTCCACACCTCGATCGGATATCCTTTCGGCCAAGAGAACGTCACATCTCCGATCGTCGTCTCTTCGAGCACATCGGGCCACACGCCGTGATATTGTCCGTGGTAAAACACCGCGGCGATTGCGCCGTCGAAGACGCCGAGGAAGGGAGCGAGAGTGACGTCCTCTATCGTCGCGTCCGCATGCTCGGGCAAGACGAATTTTTCCAGACGATCTTGCCTTGCGCTCGTTTTGAGGTCGTCGAGCGCCTGCGGCGCATTTTTGGCTACGGACAGAGTTTTTACGGCGGACGACTCCTGTTTTGTCAACTCCAAGACGACGCAATATTGCCTTTGGCGCAACTCGTCGGAGCCGTTCAGCTCAACCGTCAAAGCGTCGCCGACGATTGAATATTTTGCGTCGAGATCGCCTGCGCCCGAGCACAGCCCGAACAAAACCGCGATCGAATTTTGCTCAAAAAACGCGTCGCCGTAGCTCTTCATCTCGACAGCCTTGCTCAAATCTTCGCGCAATTTTTCGTATTCTTCCGCACTCTCGCAAATCATCGCGAAGTCGCCTTCGTCGCCTTGAAGAGCCTTGTCGCATGCGTGCCGGTCAAACCCCGCGTCCGCCAATTGCGCTCCGTCGTACGCCTTCGCAAAGACGACGCCTTCCGCCTCGTCGCCGCACGCCGCCGCGCACAGCGCCATCGACAACACCAACGCCACCGCGACCGCTCCAACCATCATCTTTCTCATATTTCCTCCTCGGGACAGCCACCGCCACCCCGCTTTTCGGGACAACATCCCTCGGCTTTATCATATATCAAATCCGCCGCCCTGTCAAGACCGAAATGTCCCATAGCAAGTGCGGCAAAAACAAAAAGCCGCCCACCGGGCGACCTTGTTGTGTCGAGCAAAGGCTGCACGTTAGGCATTGCGGCAAAGCTGCATGCAAGCTCGAAAAGGAGGCGGTTCATACACGTTATCTAACGTTCACCCACCCCGATATAGTCGTATTCGGCATACCAAAAGCTCTCTTTCATGAACTCGTTTTCAAACATTGCCAAAAGAGTCTCCATCTCGTCAAAGGCATGGAATTTGTCCGAATCTCCCGGATGAGCTTCCCAATCCTTTCTGAAATAGTTGACGCGATAAGAAAAACTTTCGCGGAACAAATCTTCCCGTTCGTCCATATCCATCTGCGACGTATCGCGCATGAAGCTGAAGATTGAGATATCGGAAAAGCCGGCTTCCGACAGCCAATTATAGAGTTTGCGGCCGTTTAGTCTATCCGAGGTGTTGGGGCATGCGAGCGTCTTGTCGATGATGGTTTTCATCAACATACGGGGGTCTGGATATGCGAGTTTCGTGCCGTCGTCGGAACCGCGCAAGATGATTTTGCCGCCCTTGACCAAAAGCCGCCTCAAATTTCGGAGTACATGCTCGGGATCTTTCAAATGATGCAGCACCAAAGAGCTGAATACGACATCGAACCCCTTTATGCCGCGCTCGAGCATAAACTCATCCATTTTGGCGCGAAAGTCGTCCGCTTCAATGTCCATGACGAAAAACTCGAACTTCTCCGGGGAGTTGGCGTTGGCATAGTCAACGCATTTTTCGTCGAGATCGATACCGAAAACTTTGGCATATTTGGAATCGTTGAACCTTGAAATCGTCACCGTCCCGAACGCCGAACCGACATCCAAAACCAATCCGCCGCCATAGTGCGACAGCACGTTCATATCGCTCAAATAGGAGTTTTGGCTCTGTATCGCAAGGCGCGCCTTTTCGTCGCCGTAATTGACATCGTAAGCCGAACTGCGCCGCATTTTCCAAGAAAAAGCCTTTTCTTGCGGCTTGGAAACAAGGCGTTCGTCTATCAACTTTTTATAGTTTTCGCTGATGAGATTGGGATCGATTTGTTGCAGACCGTTACGCCCCCGGATTGCCGCGATATCTTCGGGGAGATTGTCCGGAATACTCCCGTTGACAAAGACGGGGACAACGTTTTTATTGAGCTTCAACGCCAAACTCAATTCCTTGCGCACCCAATCGTCTTCGTCGAAAATGCGTTCCGAAAAAGTCGAGTCCGATACTATCAATACAAAATCCGTACAGTCATCGATGTTTTGGCGAATGATGTCGGGAAAAGTGCCGGACCGAAGACTTTTGAGGTCAAAAAACACGGAGAAGTTTTCCGCAATGAGTTCTTTATAGAGCAGGTATGCCGGATAAAAGCCGTCTTTTCTGCGATAGCTGATAAAAATTTGATTGCCCATGTTTTCCCTCGTTGTCGTTTGCCCCTTCCCTTTACAACAATTATAACAAAGCCGAGTCCAAAAGTAAAGAGAGAGTGGTTTATTTTAAGCGCGCCGTATCGCTCAAACGCCTCGCACGCAAAGAGCGGCAAGGCAAAAGGTATGCGCTTTTGCAAAACGAGACGTTCGCTCTTGCGGCATAAGAAAAGAGCCGCAATATCGCCCTTTCGGCTTAGTGCCTTGACGCGTCAAGGTTAATGCGACTCTACATACCTTATATATATCTTTTGCAAAACAAAAAGGCAAGCAATCTTCCGCCGCCACTCGACCGGAAGTCGCCTAACCAATACCTTGCCGATTATTTTAATAGCAAAAGTGTAACAGATGTTTGACAAACTAACACAATGCTATGTCTAGGAATGACAAAATGCTTGAAACCTTAAAATAGTTATGTTATTATATAAATAAATGATATGCTGCTTGTACCGGAGGAAACGAAACTATGGGATATGTGTTTATAAGTTATAGCTCAAAAAACGTAGAGCTTGCGGAAAAAATAAAGAAATTGCTGAATGACAATCAAATCAAAACTTGGATGGCTCCGACCGATATTCCCCTAGGGAAAAAATACGCGCAGGTCATAAACCGTGCAATCAAAGATTGTGATTCTTTTCTTCTTGTGTTATCAAAAGATGCTCAAGCGTCGAATTGGGTCTCAAAGGAAGTTGAAAGAGCCATAACCAATCAAAAACTAATCATGCCTGTTCGAATCGATGACGTTATACTAAATGACGAATTCGAATTATATATAAGCGAAAACCAGGGCATTGCAATCAATGACATAGATGATACGTCTGTCGAAGAAAAGCTATTAGCGGCAATGACAAATTTTGCAGAGCCGGAGACCCGGGCTCAAATAGCGGAACCGGATAAACGGTCTCAACCCGTTGAAAAGCTAAAACAAACCCGGGCTTTAAATTCGATCGAACTTACGGTTTGGAGTCCTGTAAACACCGATGTGTATCTAAATAATAAAAACAATCTCGTTCTGCGGGTAGATCATAATACCGGTTTTGATTACCGATTCAATCATATCGCCGTTTCGGGCGAGTTTGACTTGATTTTTGTGTCGCATGGTTTTGAAAAAATCGTTTCTTTCGATGCCGATACGATTGGCGACCGCTTAGACTTTAGGCTTCAGGCAATACTGACTAGGCAAGAAATCATTGCGTCGTATGACAGAGATGAGGCAATCAGTCAATTATACGATGAGCCGACAGCTTATGCATTTAAGCAATTATCTTTTGTAGGGAAAAAAGAAGATGTTCTATTATTG
>CABKMX010000024.1 GCA_902373595.1 uncultured Christensenellaceae bacterium | reverse complement strand
ATCTTCATATTTCACCTCTTTACCGCGCTCAATACAAGAGACGCGCGTTGTCCGGCAGGTCGAGGACCGCCGAGTTGAGAGTCTCGAGTTTGTATTTTTCGATGTGCATACGCTCGTCGGGAACGACGTAGATGCGCTTGTCCTTCCACTCGTTGCGGCACTCGTTTTCGAGATACCTGAGTGAAAAGAGTTTGTTGAACACGGACGGCGCGACCGTGACCTTCGCCGCCTTTGCGCTGCTGCCCTCAAACGCCTGCGTGACCGCCGTCCTGATCTTCATGATCATGTGCTCGTCCGAATAGACATAGCCGTCGCCGTGGCAATAGGGGCACGGCTGAAGCATGACGCTCTCAATCATGCTGCGCGTCTTTTTGCGCGTCAACTCGACCAACCCAAGCCCCGTCAGCCCGACCAAAGTCGTCTTGATGCGATCCTTGTCCAGCTCCGCCTGCAACGCTTCGAGCACGCGCTCGCGGTGCTTGCGGTTCTCCATATCGATGAAGTCGATGATGATTATGCCGCCGATGTTGCGCAGCCTAATCTGCCGCGCAATCTCCGCCGCCGCAATCTTGTTCGTGTCAAAGACCGTCTCTTCGAGGTTCTTGGTGCCGACATACCTTCCGGTATTGACGTCGATGACGGTCAGCGCCTCGGTGCGGTCGATGATGAGATACGCGCCGTTGCGCAGCGGCACCTTGCGGCGCAAAAGCGCGTCGATCTGCTCGGTCAAACCATACGCGGCAAGGATGTTTTTGTTGCTGTTGTAATATTTGAAAATGCCCGGATGCTCTTCCGTGATATAGACGAGATTGGTGCAAAATTCGTCATAGACTTTACGGTTGTTGATGACGATCTCGTCGACGTCGACCAACATGTCGCGCACCGCCCTGACCGCAAGATCGCGCTCCTTGTAAATCAGCGAGCCGGCAGGCTTGCGCAAATTGTCCTCTTTAATCTTGTTCCAGGTCGAAACCAACCACTTCATCTCGGCGCGAAGCTCCGCCTCCGAACAGTGCTCCGCCTGCGTACGCATAATCACGCCGCACCCTTCGGGGCGTATCTCGTTGGCAATCGCAATCAGCCTGCGGCGCGTCTCGTCGTCGGTGATTTTGCGCGAAACGCCGACATAGTCGAGCCGAGGCATGAGTATGACCACTCTGCCCGGTATCGTGATGTTCATCGAAATGCGCGCGCCCTTGTTGCCGAACTCGTCCTTCTCGACCTGACACAGCACCGTGTCGCCCTCGCGAAGGTCGAGCGTCTTGTCCGCGCTGACCTGCTCGCCGTCGACGACGACGTCGCCCGCATAGAGGAACGCGTTGCGCTGAAGCCCGATGTTGACGAACGCCGCCTGCATCCCGGGCAGCACGTTCTCGACCTTGCCCTTGTAGACGTTGCCCACAAGTCGGCTGAGGTTCTTGCGCTCGACCCAAAATTCCTCCAAAAGGCCGTTGTTGGCGATGCACACCTTTGTACTGTTGGGGTGTACGTCGATCAAGATCCTTCTCATTTTGTCCTCAAAAGTTACGCCCGAAGGCGGTTTTTACGATTTGAGATTCTCCTTGGCGAGAGCCGCCGCGCCCATCATCCCGGCCTTGTTGCCGAGCGCCGCCTGCAATACCCTCACTCGCGGATTGTGCGCGCTTGCGATTAGCCCCGCGTTGAGTTTGTCCTCGAGCGGCGCGATGAGCGGCGCGCCCTCGTTGGAAACGCCTCCGCCGATGACGAACGCGTTGGGATGGAAGATGTTGCCGAGGTTGATGAGCCCTGTGACGATGTAGTCGATGTAGCCGTCCACGACCTTGCGTGCGATCGGATCGCCCTTTTCGAGCGCGGCAAACGCCGTGCGCGCGGTGACCTTGCCGCTCTTTTTGGCTACGCTCGCGAGCACGCTGTCGGGCGCGCCCTCGATCGCCGCCTTGGTCTGCTCGATCAAAGCCGTCGCGGACGCATACCTCTCCCAGCAGCCGCGCAGCCCGCAATTGCATTGAAGCCCGTCCTTGACGATGATCATATGCCCTGCCTCGCCGCCTGCGGTCGCTATGCCGCCGAACAGCCTGCCTTCCAAAATTATACCGCTGCCCACGCCCGTGCCGAGAGTGATGAGGATGACGTTGCGCATCCCCTTGCAGCAACCGTATTTGTACTCGCCCCACGCGGCGCAATTGGCGTCGTTCGCCGCCTCGGTGTGCTTGCCGGTCAACACCTCGAAAAGGTGAGTGATCGGGATGTCGCGCCAGCCGAGATTGGCGCAATAGCTGACCGTGCCGGTGCGCTGATCGACGATGCCGGGGATGCCCATGCCGACGCCCTCGACGGTGTGAAAGTCGATTTTCGCGCTCTCGCAAAGCTTGACGAGATTTGTGGCGATATCTTCGAGAATTTCGCCGTGAGGACGTTCCGCCCTCGTCTTGATCGATGTGTCCGCGACGATGCATTCGCGCTCGTCGTCGATGAGTCCCAATTTGATGTTTGTGCCGCCGATGTCGACTCCTGCGTAGATCATAGATACCTTCCTCGAAGTTTCTGTGCCAAAATTATAACATATCGCGCGCGCGTTTTCAATAGTATTGCGCAATTTTTAGCAAAACGGGCTATTTTGAATACACCTTTTCGAAAGCCTCACCGATCGGCTCGCTCAATTCGCACTCGGCGCACATCACCCCGACGTCGTCCTCGTCCAGCTCGAACAGTGGATCGCCGCTCTCTCCCACAATCTCGAAGGCGGTCACGCTGTCGCGCCTGAGCTGTCTGACCAATGCGGAAAGAGGCGCGTCCGCAGAGATTGCAAACGTGCGTTTTTCGACACCGGCACGATAATTTTTCCAAAATATGCCGTTACCTGCAAGGTGCACAATCATCGCGTCGCCGACCCTAAACAGCGCGCCGTAGATCAAAAAGAAACCGAACAATATCAACGTGGGATTGAACTCGACAAGAGCGGTCAATATGCCGAGCGCGGCAAAGACCGCGCCGACGATACCGCCGGCGATTCTCATTGCCGCGACCGCTCTGCCCTTGTTTTTCGACAACGCAAACACCACCCGATAGCCGTCAAGCGGATATACGGGCAGCAGATTGAGCACGCACATTGACGCGTTGGCGACGCATACGTCGACGGTGTAGGCGTAGCAGTCGGGGACGAGCCACCACAATGAGACTACGCAGACGGCGACCGCAGCGTTGAACAGCGGCGCCGCAAGCGCGATGAACACGTTGTCCGCCGCCGAATATCTCTCGCCGCCGTCAATCACTCCGCCGTACGGCATCAGCGTCACCGCGCCGAGAGTGTACCCTCGCCACGCCGCCGCGCGCGAATGCGCCAGCTCGTGCGCGAGAATCGCGACGATATAGCCGCCGAGCGCGAGCGCCCTGCCCGTGAACACAAAGTACAGGCACAGCGCCGCAAACAGCGGATGTATCTTCAGCTTCATCCGCCGATTGCAAACCTCGCCACGGCGACAGCCACGGTGATTGCCAGGCACACCGCCGCCTGCACGATGAATATGTCGAGCAGTCCCGGCAGTTTGCGCGCCTTGATCGGCTTGCCGTAAGTGACGTTTTCCCTCTTGCGGAACTGCGAGCCGATCAGGCTCCCCTCGTCGTATTTCATAGACACCTCCTCCGCTTGCGCGGTCAAGGTATTATACGTTGCCGCTGCGGCGGATATGCTATATCGCCTCGATGTGTTTGAGCCGCATCGCCATCGCCTTGATTCCGATTGCGAAGCCCTCGGCGGTCGGCGTAATCACGACCTCGCACTCGCCGCACGGCGTCATGTAGTAACCCAGCAATCTGTTGAGATCGCTCTTGAATGCGCGCATGTACCCTTCGCCCAAGTCGAGCTTGTCCTTGAGCAACATCCTTTTGATTCTCTCCGCACCCGTCATAATTGCCTCCTCAAAAACATCTTGATTCTGCCGAACACGCCGCGAAATCCGTCCGTGCAGTCGTACAATTTTCTGCCGCCGTCCACGAGATTGTCGGCAAGCATCGCGACCGCGCGCATCGAAGGCGCATACGGCAATTCCGCGCCCGTCTGTCCGCAGATTGCGACCGCGTCGTCCTCGGGCACATATGCCATCGCCGGATGTCCGAGCACTTCGGCAATCTCGTCGGCGGAAAGACTCCGTCCGTCGACCACAAGGTCGCCGCGCACCCTGTTGACAATCACCCCGACCGCGTGAAGCGAGTACGTCCCGAGCAGCGTCAGCACCTTGTCCGCGTCGCGTATCGCCCCGGGATGCGGCGTGGTGACGACGAGCGCCTCGTCGGCGACGCAGACCGCGCGGTGAAAGCCCTCGTCAATCCCTGCCGGGCAGTCGATGAGCACAAAGTCAAAGTCGTCGTCCAGCCTCGCCAAAATTGACGCAAGCATGTTTTTGGTCAATCTTTCGCAGTCGACGCGCGAACTCGGCAACAGCTTGAGCCCGGACGCGTCGTCGGTGAGCAGCGCCGCCGACAGACCGCAACGCCCTTCGACAACGTCGTAGATGTCGTACACGACGCGCGACTCCATGCCGAGCGCGACGTCGAGATTGTTGAGCCCGAAATCCGCGTCGACAAGCAGCGTTCGCTTGCGCTTTCTCGCCAGCGCTCGTCCGAGAGCGGCGCAGACGGTCGTCTTGCCGACTCCGCCCTTGCCGGAAGTCAAAACTATCCTTCTTGCCATATCGTTTTCCTCGAACTATATTATATCGCGCCGCGCGCGTGCGTCAAAGGCGAATAACCGCGCTCTTGCGCCCAAAAAGTCGAAACGTGTCAAAAAAAATTACGCGCCCTTTCGGGCGCGCCGCATATCGACGTATATCACAGATTTTCGACGTTGAGGAATGCCGCCAGCCTCTCCTTGTCGCGGTAGAAGCCGAGCGCACCCATCGCCGCCGCCGTCTCGGGCATGTCGGGCACGGTTACCGGCACCTCGAGCTTGCGCTCAAAGTAGTCGGCAAGCCCCGGCATATAGGCGGTGCCGCCGCACAGAGTGATGCCGCCGTTGTATATGTCCATCGCGATGGATTCGGGAATCTGCGCGGTCATGTTGAACGCGACCTCGACAATCTTGTCAATCAACTTCCCTACCGGCTCGCGCAACTCCGCCGCAGTCAGCTTTATCCTCTCCCTCTCCTCGCCGTGAAGGGATTCGGTGTTGACGATGATGGGCGACCGATCGCCATCGTACATATTGACAATCTGCCTCTTGACATCTTCGGCGCCGGACATGCGTATCTTGCAGCGGTATGTGTCGACGACATAATCGACAATCGCGTTGTTGAGCGCGTCGCCGCCGATATTGAGGCTGCAGCCGGCGATGATACCGTTCTGATCGCAGACGGCAATCTCGCTCTTTGACGCGCCGATGTCTACGACAAACGCGCCCTCGCGCCTCTCCATTCCCTCAAATACGGCAAGCGGCGATTCGACGATGGTCACCTCGTCCGCACCCGCCTTGAGCAGCACGCGTTCAATCGTGCGCTTGTCCATGTTGCCTATGCCGCACGACACGCACGCTATGACCTTGATCTTCGGCTTGAAAATGCGGTACGGCACCGCGCGCCTGATAAATTCGCGATACATCAAAGCCGCGGCGCGCTCGTGAAAAATCGTGCCCTCTTTGACGGGATTGAGGATGCGAAAATCCGCCTGCTTGACGGTCGCGAGACGTTCGGCTTGTCTGCCTGCCTGAACAAGCGTCATCTTGCCGCCGCGATTGCCTATTGCGGCGACGCTCGGCTCGTGGATGAGCACCCCGACGCCCCTGCTGCACACGGTGGTGTTGCGGCTTCCTATGTCAATTACCAATTCGGCTTCTCTCATTCTGCTTCCCTCAAGACCGCCCTCAAACGCTCGAGCGGCAATCCCATAATGTTGGCGTATTCGCCGTCGTACCGATTGACGGTACCTTCGTCTTGAACGCCGTACGCGCCCGCCTTGTCGAGCGGCGAGCCGCCCTCGACGTAACGCGCAATGAACTCGTCGGACATCTCTTGCATGAAGACGTGCGAGATGTCGTGCCAAATCTTCTTGTCGCCCCGAACGTTGACGCATACGCCGGTGTAGACGGTGTGCCTCTTGCCCGACAGCGTCTTGAGCATCTCGACCGCATTCGCCGCGTCCTTGGGTTTGCCGAGCACTCTGCCGTCAAATACGACGATTGTATCGGCGCCGATCACCACGTCTTCGGGATGTCTCGCCGCGACCGCATCGCACTTCTTCTCGGCAATCGCCTCGACCATACGCCACGGCGCCTTGTACGGCACGCGTTCGTCGACGCGACTCGGCTCTGTATGAAATTCGCCGACAAGCGTAGCGAGCAACTCGCGCCGCCTCGGCGAATCGGATGCAAGAACTATCATGCCGCCTTTGCTTGATCGGCAGGCGCTTCGACGGGGGACTTCTTCGCCTTTTTCGCGCTCTTTTTGGTCATCCACTTGCCGGATTGCTCGGTGTACTTCTTGAGCTTCTTGAGCGCCTTTTTGCCCTTCTTGGCGCCGCGCTTCCACGCGAGCGCAAAGTAGAACGCCGCCTTTTGTTCGTCCTTGTCGACGACCTTGCCCTCTTCGAACGCACATCCGACCTCGTAAAGATAGTCGTCGCCGAGATCCATGCGAATGAGCGCTTCTTTGGCAAGAATCGCCTTGCTCGGCTCTTTTGACTTTTTGGTGTAGAGCTCGACCGCAAAGCGCGCCGCCGCGTCGGAACCGGCTTCCATCGCCTTGTCCAAATTCTCGCCTATGTATTGCCAATCGCGGTCGCCGGCATTCTCGCTCTCGTACATGCGCAGCGCGTTGTAATAATACGCATTCGCGCAATGCGCGTTGATGCCTGCCTGCAACATCGAGTCGGCAGCCTCCGCCGCCTCCTCGGTCGTGCCGATTGCGTCATAGACCTGAGCAAGCCATGCGCATGCGTTCGGCTCTCCCTCCGCGACAAGCGAGCGCAAAATCGGCAAAGCCTTCTTGTAATACTTCTTCTTGCGCGTCAGACAATATGCCTCGGCAAGCCCGAGCACCGACTCTTCGTCGCCCAAGGCGATTGCCTTGCCGTATGCCTTCTCCGCCTTGTCAATCTTGCCCTTGATTGCATACAGCTTCGCCTTGCGGCGCAACGCGTAAGTGCTGCCCTTGCGGATTGCGGTGTCGTAGCACTCTTCCGCAAGCTTGGCGTCCATGTCGACGACGCAGCCCTTTTGATAGTACATGCCGACGACGGCAATTGCGTCCGCATAGCCGGACTTCGCCGCCTGGCGATAGAGCAAATATGCCTTCTCTCTGTTGGCGATGACGCCTATGCCGCGCTCGTAGCATCTGCCGAGGCCGTAAGCGCCGCGCAGACTGCCGAGAGCGTACGCCCTCTGCCACAGCGCAAACGCGCGGTCGGGGAATTCATCTTCAAGCTCCTTGGCATAGCGGACGATTGCCGGGATGTAGTCCCTCTCCGCCGCCTCGTTGAACAGCTCCGCCCTCTCTCTGCCCTCTTTGCCGAGAGCGAGCTCATAGAGCGCGGGCGGATATTTGCGATCGAGGGCAAACTTGCGATACTCTTCCGATTTCGCCTTCGCCTCTTCCGCCTTTTTCTTTTTTGCGTCCTTGAGGACGAGCACGGACAGCGCGTATGCCGCCGCCGCGGAACCCTTGCCGTAAGCCTGACCGAACAGCTTGTAAGCCTCTTTTTCGTTTTTGCGGCACTTGATGCCGTTGAGCTTGAACCAGCCCATATAGCACAGCGACTCGGCGTCGCCGTTCTTGACGCCGAACTTGACGCACTCGACCGCCTGTTTGAGCGATTGCTTTACGCCGAAGCCGTAATAGTAGCAGCGCGCCGCCGCCGAAGCCGCGCGCGGATAGCCCTTTTTGTAGAGATAGTCGTAAATTTCGAAAGCGGCTTTGACATCGCGGTTGACGCCCAAACCGTTCTCGAGGCAATATGCATAGTTGAACCTGCCGACGTCGCTTCCCTTCGCCGCAGCCTTCTTGAACCAATACGCCGCCTTGGGCAAATTGCGCTTTACGCCGTCGCCCTTGAAGAAGCATTGCGCAAGGAAGCATTCCGCGTCCACGTCTCCCCGTTTCGCCGCGGGAACGAGATAGTGCCCCGCCATGAACGTGTTCTTTTCGACGCCCTTGCCGGTGTGGTAGCAATATGCATAGTTGTAGGCGGCGCGCACGTTGGTGCGAGCGAGCTCCTTGTAGGTGTCGATTGCCTTTTCCGGCTCCGCCTTTTGACCGCCCGTCTTGTTGTTGAGATAGCAGTCGGCGACCGCAATGCGACCGTCTACGCTGCCTGCCTCCGCCGCCTCGTTGAAGAGCGAAAACGCGTTGTAGTCGTTCTTCGCCGTGCCGCGGCCGTATTGGTAGAGATAGCCCAGCTTGATTTTGGAATCGATGTGACCGGCGTTGCTCGACAAAGTGTAGAGCTTGAACGCCTCTTTGTAGTCGTTCTTGGTGCCGATGCCCTTTTCGTGACACATCGCCAAATAGTAAATCGCCTCCGTCTTTTTGTCGCCCTCGGGCAATTCCCTCACGCTCTTTTCAAAGCATTCAAAAGCCCTCTTCGCGTCCTTTTCGGGATCGGGAGAGGGAGCGTTGCCTTTGAAATAGACGAGACCCAGCTCGAACATCTTGACGGGATCTTTTTTTGCAAGTTTTTGCAATTCTTTGAACGAAACGCCGGGCGCCCCCGAAGGAACGGAAGCGGCAGGCTGCTCATTGAGTTTGAAATCAGCGTTGGGCATACTTCACCTATACACTATCCTTATTACGTTTTATTTTAGCATATTACGCGCCCACACGCAAGCAATATCCGCAAAATTGTCAAAATTATTTGCGATCGCCTTGCACTCAAACACAAAAACGCGTTTTATCCACACGGACACGAATTTATGATGAAACTTTATTTTTTGCGACGACACGAAAGCGCGATGCCGCGGCGCGTTCGCCTTTGCCGTTTTACCGTAAACAAACCAAGCCCAAATCGGACCGCGCAAGCCGGGCAAGCTGCCCCGGCGGTGAAATGTCTGCGCTGTCGCGCAAACGTGAAATGTTGCCCTCGGCAACGCTGAGGAAGCGCGCTGTCATCGCGCGCTTATGCTTGTTACGGCATAGAACCAAGCCTAAAAAAGACCGCGCAACGGTTACAAAGACGCGCCGAAAGAAAGAGGACGACATTTTTTGTCGTCCTCTTTTCTTGCGGTTTAGTTTTGAGCGAGAGATTTTCCGCTCAGACAAGTCGCATCCCCGCAGCTCAATACCCTCTGCGGTCTTAGCAAGGGGTAAGACGCAGTATGAGCGGAAAAGATCCGCTCAAAACCGCGTCT
>CABKMX010000023.1 GCA_902373595.1 uncultured Christensenellaceae bacterium | reverse complement strand
CAGAGAGGGTGCGCATGCGCTCGGACACGAGCGTCTCGCCGTCGTAGACGCGGACAATCGCGTAGCAATTCTTGCGCTTTGCCTTGGAGGGCAGCGGCATCTCTTCGATCAAAGTGACCGAATCGGGCGCCGCGTCGATCACGCGTTCGCGCTCGGTCACGGGCACGCCGTCATAGCCGACGATTGAGCACTTTGCGGTGTATTGCTTGGCGATGTCGGTGTCGTTGATCAGGTGGAAGCGCACCGCTTTTTTGTCCAAAGCGAGGGTCGCGGTGACCGGCGCGTTGAAGTGGCGCGCGCGGTAGGTGATTGCTTTGAGATTGCGGTACCAGTCAAGCCCCGACCATGAGGTCACGCCCCAGCAGTCGTTGTATTGCCAATAGAGCGAGCCGTTGCAGCGCCCCTTGTTGCGGCGCCAATGTTCGGTCGCGAGCTCGGCGCAGTCGGCTTGGTTGAGCTGGGTCAGATAGACGAGATCCCAAAGTCTCTCGGGCGTCCAATATCTCTCGATGATGTAGTATTGCGTACGCGAATTGCCCGCCATCGCCTTTTGGTGCAGCTTCATCAAAGGACCGTCGAGCGACTCGGGGAGTTTGCCTTCGCCGAAGATGCGCAGCGTATTCTCGTGCGCGAACGCCTGGAAGCCGAACTCACTGCAAAAGCGGGTATAGTTGCCCAGTAGATATGCTATCGGGCGCAGACCGTGCCACGCCTTCCACAGGTGTGTGTCGCCGTGCCGCGTCGAGTAGATGTCCTTGAGAAATTCGCCGCCCGTCGGCGAGCCCGGCCAATAGGGAGTGACGTCGTCGAACTCCGCGATTTTTTCGCGCAGGTGTTGATAATAGAAGGGTCCGGTCTGTTTGATGTTCTCGACCATGATGCGCCAGCCGAGCGACATCTGTTCGACCTCGTTGTTGCCGTTCCACAACGCGAGCGACGCGTGATGGCGAATGCGGCGGACGTTGTCTTCGATCTCTTTGTCCACCTCGGCGACAAAGTCCTCTCTGCCGTAGGGGAAGGGGGAGCAGGCGAACATGCAGTCCTGCCATACGAGGATGCCGTAGCGGTCGCACAGGTCGTAAAAGTCGTCGCTCTCGTAGTAAGCGCCGCCCCAAACGCGCAGCATGTTCATGTTGGCGTGCGCGGCGGTCGAGATCAAAAATTCGAGATTGTCGTGCGTGGTGCGCGAGATGAAGCTGTCGGTCGGCACCCAATTCGCGCCGCGCGCAAAGACGGGCTTGCCGTTGAGGATAAAGCGGAAGTTGGTGCCCCATTCGTCGGCGGACAGATCGAGTTCGATAGTCCTCAAGCCGAGGTTCAGAGTATGCACGTCGTCGGCGTTGTCCGCACAGGCGGCGGTCAGCATGTAGAGCGGTTGTTCGCCGCTGCCGTTGCACTGCCACAGCTTGGGATCTGTCACTTCGATCGAGACGTTTTCGCCGTCGAGTTCGGCGAGTTTTTCGCCGTCGGGCGAGGTCAAAACATAGTGCACCGACGCGCGCTTTTCGCCGTAAAACTCGGGCGTGAGTTCGAGTGTGACCTTGCCGCCGTCGTGATGTTGACGCACGCGCACTCCGTCCAGCTTCGCGCCGTCGTAGGCGAGCACATATGCCGGCTTGATGATGCCGCATTGCAGCAGGTGAGGCGCCCAGTCCCAGCCGAAGTGATATGCCGGTTTGCGGATGTGGCAGGAGCCGGCTTCGCCTTCGGTGGTGTTGATCATCGGCATCTCTTTCTGCCACTTGGCGATGTAGTCGAGAGGGTTGGAAAACTTGACCGATATGGTGTTTTCCCCCGCGGCGAGCACGTCTTTGACGTCGAAGATATATCTGCGGTACGCGTTTTGTACGCTGGCGATGCGCTTGCCGTTGACGACGATCTCGGCGAGAGTGTCGAGCATCTCGAAGACGAGCACGACATGTTCGCGTTTGAGGTCGTCCGCGCTCATCTCGAATGTGCGCGAAAAGGTCCAATCATGCTTGCCGACCCACTGCACCTCGGTCTCGTTGCAGCCTATGAAGGGATCGGGGATGACCCCTGCTTTGACGAGGTCGAGAAAGTTGCAGCCGGGAACGGTCGCGGGAATGTCATTAATTTTTTCGAAATCGGTCAGCGACCAAATTCCGCACAGGTCTGTCTTGTGCATTGTTCCTCCGCTGCGGCAAGCCGCAGAAAGTGTTCTTTAATGATTTTATAACATTTTGACGCAAAGGTCAAGTTTTGACGACATGTCACGGGTTTTCGCTATGTTCGGTAGGCTGTTCGTCGGCATTTTACGCCGCCTTTGCCGCGCGCAGCCTGTCGGCGTCGCGTGCGACGAACACGATTGGCACGATCGCGATCACCGCGACGATCGCCGCCGCGAGGAAAATCTCGAACGGGGGAGCGATCGCGCCGCTGTCGGTGGGGTCGAACGAGTTGATGCCGATCGCCATCGATATGACCGGACCGATGACCATGGGTACGAGCACGGTGAAGCACATGCGCACGCCCTGGAACCTGCCCTCGCAGCCGTCGGGGATATAGTCTTGGAACGCCGACATCAGCGCGCCGTTGGTGCACAGCAGCGAGCCGAGCATCACCGTACCGCCGACATAGAGCATGGGCAGATATGCGCCTTCTCCCAAAAATTTGGTCAGATAGATCGCGAGCGTGCCGACCACTATGAATGCGGCGAGCGGGATGTAGAATTTCTTGCGCCCCAGCTTGTCGTAGAACACGCCGAGCACGCCGGTGATCACCGCGGACAACACGATCACCGCGCCGATCGGCAGCAGGTAGTCGGTGATGCCCAGCGTGGTCTGAACGAAGTTGATGAGGTAAGAGAAGAAGGTCTGCTGAGAGATGCCGACCAGGCACAGCGCCGTCAGACAGACGAACATCATCTTGTTGGACTTGACGACCGAGGGGCGGAAGCCGTAAAAGACGTCTTTAGCGGTGCGCATGTCCGAGCGCACTATGCCGGGCGCGTCCTTGACGAGAAAGATCGAGACGACGCCGGCGGCGATGGGGATGACGCCGAGGATGATGAAGAACGCCGCGTAGTTGCCCTTGTCGTAGGTGAACATCGCGATTGCGATCGCGGCTACGGTGGCGATGACGGGCATCACCGAGAGGATGGTGTTGACTTTGCCGCGGTTGGTGCCGTCGGTGACGTCGGTGACCCAGGCGTTGAACGCCGCGTCGTTGGCGGTCGAGCCGACGAGGGTCATCACGCAGTCGAAGACGACGAAGAGCGCGATCACGAGAGTGCTGTTGTCCGCGGCGGCGTCGACGTCGATTGTCGCGAACAGCATGATCGTCAGACCCCAGACAATGTAGCCTATCGAGATGAAAGGTTTGCGTTTGCCGACCTTGTCGGTCAGCGCGCCGGCAAAGATCGTCGTGACGGTCGCAGTCAGCGCGGACAGCACGACCATCAGCGTCGTGACGAGGTAGTAGAGGTGATTGGCGTCGGGCGAATTCTCGAAGATGTCCTGCGCGAACGTCGCAAAGTACATGGTCTCGACGATCCACGCGACTTGTCCGATGAAGCCGCACATCAGCAGCGACGCCCAAATTTTTCCGCCGAGCGGAGTGGAAGTACGCTCTCTCATAAATTCCTCCTTAAAATTCCCTGTCTATATCATACACCATTGCGCGCATATGCGCAAGAGGTTGAGAAAAAGTAACATTGCAATGTCATGATGTCAATGTCAATATAACATTGCAATGCCGATAAATATTCAAAATCATATCGAATTGTTACAGGATCGCGGCGGAAATAAAATTCAAAAAGCGCAAAAAAATCCCTCCGCAAAGCGCGGAGGGGAAAGAGTAGTTTTCAGTCGATCATTGCGGCGATCAGGTCGTTCATGTCATACATGCCCGGCGCCTTGCCTTTGAGGAACGCCGCGCCCTTGATCGCGCCGTGGGCGAAGACCGCCTTGCTGTGCGCCTCGTGGGTGAGGGTGATCACCTCGTCGTCGCCGAAGAAGTTGACCTCGTGCTTGCCGACGACGGTGCCGCCGCGGACTGCGTGGATGCCGATCTCTTTGGCGTCGCGTTTGGTCGCGTTGCCGTGCCTGCCGAAGGTCTCGTAATATCCCGGTTTTTCGGCGAGGATGCCGTCGGCGATCGCCAGCGCGGTGCCGGACGGGGAGTCGACCTTTTTGTTGTGGTGGGTCTCGACGATCTCGACGTCGAACTTGTCGCCGAGGAACGCCGCCGCGCGCCTTGCAAGCCCGATCAGCAAATTGATGCCGAGCGACATATTGGCGGAGCGGAAGATCGCGGTGCGCTTTGACGCCTCTTTGACCGCCTCGAGCTGCTCGGGCGAATAGCCGGTCGTCGCGAGCAGCAGAGCGACCTTGCGAGAGACCGCGAAGTCGAGCAGACCTTGCAGCGCTTCGGGACGCGAAAAGTCGACGATGACGTCGGCTTCGATGTCGATATCGGACGGCTTTTTGAACACGGGCACGGAAAATTTGCTCGCGTCGGCATAGGCGTCAATGCCGCCCACGCACCTGACGTCGTCATAGTCCTCGAGCGCCTTCAAGATGTTGGCGCCCATCTTGCCGCCTATTCCGCAGATGATGATGTCTGTCATATCACTCCTTGATGAAGCCCAGCGCCTTCATCTCTTCGCGGATGAGCGCAGTGCTTGCCGGCGTCGCCGGGGTGAGGGGAAGGCGCATGCACGGCTTGCAGAGCCCGAGCATCGCGCACGCCGCCTTGACGGGGATGGGGTTGACCTCGCAGAACATCAATTCGAACAGCTTTTGGAAACGGAATTGAAGTCCGCGAGCGGCAGCGTAATCTTCGGCGAGGCATGCGTCGGTCAGCTCTTTGATTGCCGCAGGAACGGCGTTGGAAGCGACCGAGATCAGTCCCTTGCCGCCGACCGCGAAGATGGGCAGAGCCGCCGCGTCGTCGCCCGAGTACAGCGTGATGTCGCTGCCCTCGATTGCCTTGGAAGTTTCGATGATTTGGGTGACGTTGCCGCTGGCTTCCTTGATGCCGACGACGCCCTTGACCTCGGTCAGTTTTGCCGCCGTCGCAGGCAGCAGGTTGACGCCCGTCCTGCCGGGAACATTGTAGGCAATGACGGGAAGGGAGGTCGCGGAAGCGACCGCGCGATAGTGTTCGACAAGACCGCCCTGCGTGCACTTATTGTAGTAGGGGGTGACGACGAGGACGCCGTCCGCGCCCATATCTTCGGCGCGGCGCGAGTTCTCGGCGGCGGTGGCGGTGCAATTGCTGCCCGTGCCGGCTATGACGGGGATTCGGCCGTTCACCTGCTTTACGACAAAGCGGATGACCTGCGATTTTTCGGTGTCGGACAGTGTCGGCGGTTCGCCGGTGGTGCCGCAGACGATCAGAGCGTCCACGCCGCCTTTGAGCTGGTTGTCGACAAGTTTTTCGAGCGACGCGAAGTCGACGCTTCCGTCCTCTTCGAACGGGGTAATCAGCGCGGTGCCCAAGCCTTTGAACAACATAGGTAACTCCTCAGATTTTGTTGTGATCAATCATGTATTGAGCGATCTGTACCGCATTGGACGCAGCGCCCTTGCGGATGTTGTCGGCGACGACCCAAAGGTTGACGCCGCTGTCGACGGTGTCGTCGATGCGGATGCGGCCGACATAGACTTCGTCGTGACCGGTCGCGTCGATGGGCATCGGATACTTGTTGTTGGCGACGTCGTCGACAATCACCACTCCCGGTTGAGCGGCGAGCGCCTCTTTGACGCCCTCGAGGGTGCAGGGCTTGTTGAATTCGACGTTGATGGACTCGCTGTGCGAATTGAGCACCGGCACTCTGACCGTGGTCGCGGTGACCTTGATGGACTGGTCGCCGAGGATCTTCTTGGTCTCTTTGATCATCTTCTCTTCCTCTTTGGTGTAGCCGTTGGGGAGGAAGACGTCGATGTGGGGCAGGCAGTTGTTGACGATCTGGTAGGGGAACTTGGTCGTCTTGTAGGTGCCGCCGCCCGCGAACGCCTTGATGCCCTCGTTGAGGTCGTTGTAGCCCGCGACGCCTGCGCCGCTGACCGCCTGGTAGGTGGAGTAGACGATGCGCTTGATGCCGTATTTGTCATAGAGCGGCTTGAGCGCGACCATCGCCTGAATGGTCGAGCAGTTGGGGTTGGCGATGATGCCGTGGTGCCAATCTATGTCTTGGGGATTGACCTCGGGGACGACGAGGGGGACGTCGTCGTGCATACGCCACTGGCTGGAATTGTCGATGACGACCGCGCCGTGCTCGGCAAAGACGGGTGCGAATTTGGCGGAAGTGGAGCCGCCGGCGGAGAAGAGGGCGATGTCGATCTTCTTGTCCTTGACGTTGTCTTCGGTCAATTCGATGACGGTATATTCCTTGCCCATGAACTTGACCTTTTTGCCTGCGCTCTTTGCGGAGGCGTAGAGGTAGTAGTTCTCGACGGGAAGCTGCTTTTCTTCGAGGACTTCGAGGAATTTGTTGCCGACCATACCGGTCGCGCCGACTACGGCGATGTTATATTTTTTCATAAACTCTCCTTGGGGACACGCCCCTGGTTTTGTCAAAAAAAATCCGTCTTCGCGACGGGCGAAAACGGAAAAGTATCTTTGTTCCGCAAATAGCCCTCCATCGCGATCGATGACAGTCGCGGGATTGTTGATCCCGTGCCCAGCCGCGGCGTCTTCAAAGCGACGAGCGCGACTTCGGCGGTACTCCCTTTGGGCGGCGTTCTTTGAAACGTGACTCCGCTTACTGATGAGGACCGCGCCTCTATTGCACGAGTATGATAGCACACGGCGGAGGAATTGTAAAGCGTTTGCATTCAAAAATCGCGTTTTGTGCGCGAAATTTGTCCGAAAACGGGCTTTGACCGAGGCGGCGCGAAAAAAAGCCGTCATAAGTCGCGCATATGTTTGCGCTTTTGCCGCCGATAGTGTAATATATTAGTGCAAAACGCCGCGCGTGCGGCATTTATGGAGACAATGATGTCCAAAATTACACAACTCGCAAGCAAATTGACCGTCGACAAAGATCTCGGTCCCGTAAGAGACTATACCGAGAGAGGCCGCTTCCGCAAAGTCATCTCGACAATGAGCGAGCACAAGCTCGGCATGCTCGCGGTCAACCTCGTCACCGCGCTCTTCGCCGCGCCGCTCGTAGTTATGTTCATCGTATTGATGGGCATGTACGAGTCGTCGCAGATTGCGGAGGCGGGCTTCAACTTTTCCGGTTTCATCGGCATAGGTTACGGTTTGACCGACGACACCGTCGCCGGCATCAATATGATTTACGGCATAAGACAGGACTTTTTCCTCTATTTCTTTACACCGTGCATGATGATTCTCTCGATCGGCTGCGCCGGCGCCTACCACTGCATCCGCAATTGGATGTGGGGCGGCGAGGTCAAGCCCAAGCACTACTTCCGCGGCATAAAGCTACATTGGTGGAAGTTCCTTTCCGCGTTTACGTTCATCGGGCTTGTCGGCACAAATGCCGCATGGTCGACGATTGAGCTTATTCGTCTCACTTCGACGACGGGTTCGGCGGGCGCAGGCATTTGGATTTGGTGCATCTCCGCGCTCTTGATTGCGCTCTTGACCGCACTGTTCGTAGGGGTTTGGCTACCGATGTCGGTGATTTTCGATTTCTCGTACGGCGTGAGCGTCAAAAATGCGATTCTCTGCTTTTTGATCTTTGCGTTCAACGTCATCTTGGTGACGATATTGATTGCGGCGCCGTTCACGCTGCTCGCGGTCGACGTGCTCAACTATATCATCTATGTGATGATGCTCTTCTACGGCGGCTCTTTCTTGATGGCGTGCAACATCTCCATGGGCATGTGGATCGGCGATATGTCGCTCAACACCCTTTACGAGTATGAACAAAAGCAGGCGGAGACGTCCAAGAAGGGCGGCAAAAAGCGCAAGCAGGGCAAGGCGGACGCCCGTTCCGTCAACATTGATGCGGCTCCCGAGGTGCAAAACGAGGACGGCGCGGACGAGCAAACAAAAGCTCCGTCTCAGCCTCAACCGCAGCAAAAACCCAAGCAGGGCGGCGGCAAAAAGGGCGGCAAACGTCCGCAGTACAGGCGCAGATGATGGACATCCTCAACAGGTCGATATTGTTCGGCGGCAAGGCGATCGTCAGCGCGCTCGACATTACCGAGACGGCTAAGAGGGCGCGTGAGATCCACGGCTTTTCGGTCGCGGCGGCAAGGGCGTTTTCGAAGGCGCTGACGATTGCGGCGTTCATGAGCGCCGGGTTCAAGGATCTCGGCAACAAGCTCACCGTCATTCTGTACGGCAACGGCGCCGGCGGCAAGATGGTCTTTGCCGGCAAAGAGGGCGCCAAAGTCAGAGGGTATATGGAGCACCCCGACTGTCTTGCCGACAGACCGGACGCCAAGGTGAGCGACGTCGTCGGGCGCGAGGGCACGCTTGCGGTGATCAAGGACTTCGGGCTCAAGGAGCCGTACAACGGCTACAGCCGCCTCGTCAACGGCAGCATAGACGCGGATTTCGCCTACTATTTCACACAGTCCGAGCAGCTCCCGTCCGCGGTCGCGACGGGCGTCAAGTTTGACGAAAAAGGGGAGATAGTCGCTGCGGGCGGTGTGATCGTCCAGCCGATGCCCGGCTGCACGGACGAGATTTTGGTCATGCTCGAGGACATCGTCCGCGACTTCACCGACATGGACGAGAGAGTCGCGAAGTTTACCCCTCAAGAGCTGATAGACGACCGTTTCGGACACTTCGAAAAGAGCGATCTCGCGCCGGTATACCCCGCATATGAGTGCGACTGCTCGCGCGAACGCACCGCCGCGGCGATCAAACTCCTCGGCAGGGCTGAGGCGGAAAAAATCGTTGCCGAAGCGGGCAGGATCGAGGTCGGCTGCGACTTTTGCGGCAAGAGATACGTCTTTGACGAAGCCGACGTGAGCGACATCTTCAAAAAGGATTGATATGGCAAAGATAATCAACATTTCGGGCAAGGCGACTTCCGTTTTGGAACAGCTCGCGCTCGCCCATTCCATGCTCGATCGCGGCGATGCGGAGAACTGTCTCATCTATCTCAACGACTGCGGCTGTACAGGCTCGGACGCGGAGATGCTGCGCGGCAAAGCCTTTTCGATGATGCGCAACGCGACGTTGTCCGATTTGGCATATTTCAAGGCAATCAGGTCGTATCTCGTCAACGGCGGCAAAATCAAGGACGCATATATCGCGCCGGCGTTGAGAGGGGTTGTCTCCAATTGTTTCGATCTCAAAAAGTACGAGGCGGCGAGTTACTATCTTTCGCTCAGCCGCCGCAAGCGGGCGGAGGATCGGCAGAGCGTCTCGACGGTCGAGAATATATTGGCGGACATTTCCGTTGGCGAAAAGGCGGCGATGGCGTCCGAGGACGACGTTGCCGACGACATCTTTCCCGATTCGGCGCTTGTCGCGGAGCTCGGCGA
>CABKMX010000022.1 GCA_902373595.1 uncultured Christensenellaceae bacterium | reverse complement strand
TGTCAAGTTAATGCGCCGCATTTTTATACTTTTTTGCAAAAAGCCGACGATCGCCGCCTTCGCCTGTCAAGTTTTGAGTACGAATTTTTTGAAAAATTTTGCAAAACGTCATAACAACAATACCCTGTTTTTGGGCGTATCTTAAAAATTATTTTTATCATTATACGATATATTTCGCCTCAGGCGATGTTACATTCACTTTACATCACCGCCGAAAAATGTCAAATATACGTTACATCGCCTGCAATTTTGACAACCATTAATTATTACTCTTATACACCTCTCCTCTCCCCTCAAAAAATGCGCGCCGCGAAAATTTTTCGCCTTTTCTTGCGGCAGTGCGTGAGGTGTGATATAATTATACTGCTCGGGGCGCGCCCGCAAACGCCGCGCCCGAGACTTCGACCAAAAGAGGGAATTATGGAAAAGTTGGTCTTCGTCAGCCACGCGCGCGAGGCGGACGGCAAAAAGGCGGATCGCATCGTAGAATATCTCGAAAGCCACGGCATCGGCTGTTTCATCGCGCCGCGCGATATCCCCAAAGGCGCATCGTACGCCCCAAAACTCGTCGCCGGCATAGACGCGGCTACGGTCGTGCTGCTCATCGGCACGCCCGCGATCGTCGGCAGAGAACATATCCTCAACGAGATCGAGATCGCCGTCAACAAGCACAAGACCATCGTCCAATTCGTCGTCGAGGACTACACCCCGTCCGACGACCTCGTCTACTACATCAGCCGCAAACAAAAACTCATCGCGCCGACAGGCGATTATGAGGCGTTTTTGCCCACGCTCGAACACGAGCTGTGCGTCACGCTCGGTCTGCCCGAAAAGTCCGCCGAAAAAGGGGCGAAAGACTTCTCGGACGAGACGAAATACAAGGTGTTCCAATACCTTTCCGACCGCGGCATCATGATCAACCCCTCCGACCAGCACCGCAACGTCAGCTTCCGCAGCGATACGTTCGTCACGATGTTCGGACAGATCTACGACAGCGTCGCCAGGCTCACCGACCCGGCAAGCGCGGAAGGCATCTTCTATGACTGCGGCTGCCAAAGCGGCTACAACTTCGGGCGCAGACTGCAAAGCTCGTGGGACGAAAAGAACGAGTACCTCCTCGCCTCTCCGCAGGAAAAACTCGCCAAGTGGTGCGAGTTCGACTCCAACGTCGGCTGGGGCAAGTTCGATTGCAACATCTCCATCGACCCCGAAAACGACTCCCTTGAAGGCAAATTGACCGTCAGCGAGTGCTTCCTCGTCGACAAATCGCCCGCCCATCGCCCTGTTTGCGCGTTCATCCGCGGCTATTGCGAGGCGGTAATCGGCGTGCTCCTCGGCGACGTCGAGGTCAAACTGACCTGCGCGTCCTGCCCCCTCGTCAAAAAGTTCAAAAACGTATGCGAGTTTGACATCTCGCTCAAATAGCGCAGCGGCTTGCGTTGCCGCCGTTCGGCGTTTGAATCGTTGTCTTGCGATTCAAACGCAATGCGCCGCAAAAGCCGACGTTACGCTACCGCTCGCTCAAACATCAATCGCTCCGACCGCGGTTGCATTTCGCCGCCGACTGTGCTATAATGTAGCAGAAAAGGAGAACTTATGAAATCCTGGATTGTTTCCAAACCCGGAGAATTGTCGTCGGCTGTCGCCGAAGACGCGGCGCTGCCTCAGGACGCGGCGCGCATTCGCTTGGCGCGTGCGGCAATCTCTGCGTCCGACATCGCCGCATTCAAAGGCAAGACGCGCAAACTGCCCGTCATCCCCTGCCGCATCGCGATGGGGCTCGTCGGCGAAAGCAACGACATCACCCTCAAAATCGGACAACGCGTGATGCTGTCCCCCTACCGCCATACCGAAAAGGGAACTTTGGTCAAGGGCGTCGACTGCGACGGCTATCTGTCCGATTTCGTCACCTGTCCGCGCTCGGAGATCTATGTGATGCCCGAGGGAATATCGGACGAGTCAATCGTCTTTGTCGAAGATATCGCGCGAGCGGTCAACGCTCTCGAAAAATTGGACATCTCCAAGACGCAATACATATTGCTGAGCGGATGCACGGTGCTCAACTTCATCATCGCTCAACTCGCCATCTACTATCAGGCAATCCCCATCATCGTCGACAGACGGCGCGAAATGCTCGAACTCGCCGAGGATATGGGCGTCTACTTCACCGCCAACCCAGACGAAGAAGATCTGTTCGACAAGGTCAAGGAATTGACGTCCGGCGCAATGTGCGATTGTCTCGCCGCAGACGCGGACTTCTTCCCCGAAGCCGGCAAATTGCTGTCCTGCCTCAAACCGGGCGGCAAGGCGGCGTTTTGCGGAGAAGGCAGTCTGTCCACGACGGCAAGCGCGCCGATTGCGGAAATCGTCGCAAAGCGACTCGAAGTGTTCGGCATTCAATCGGGCGACGGCGAACTCGAGACTGCAATCAACATGCTCGCGACCGAGATTGTCAAGGTCGACAAATTGGTAGGCAAACTCGAAGAGTTTTCGGACGCGCCGGCGGTCTTCAAACGCCTCTCCGAACAACCCGTGCCGGGCATCAAGACGGTCATAAGATTCTGACCCGAAAACATGAAGCGGACCGACGTCGTGTCGGTCCGCCTTTGTCTTTTTCAATCTCTCGTTTTGTCGTTTTCGCCGCAAAAAGCGGAAACATATCGCGAATTATCTCTCTTGCACAATGTCCGCCGCCGCCCTGTTCACTGTGCCGGCGCCCAACAGCAATACCGCGTCGCCTGCCTTGGTGTGCGCCGCAAGATATCCGCGAAGAGCGGCGTAATCGGGCATGTACATGCTCTCGGGTCTGCGCGCCTTGAGACGCATATAGAGGTCGTAACCGCTCTCTCCGTCGCTAGGCTTTTCGCGCGCCGCATAGGTCGGCAATATCAACACCTCGTCCGCCCAATAAAAACACTCGACAAACGCCTTTGCCATCGCCTTGGTGCGGCTGAACGTGTGCGGTTCGAAAACGGCGACGATCGCCCCCTTGGTCATAACTCGCGCGGTGTCAATCGCCGCGGCTATCTCGTCGGGATGATGGGCGTAATCGGTGAAGACTTCCGCGCCCGTCCCGAGCGTCCCCAATCTCTCGAAACGACGCTTTACGCCGTTGAAATTTTCGAGCGCAGCCGCCGAACGCTCCGCAGGTATCCCCAATTGCGCCGCGAGCGCGATTGCCGCGAGCGCGTCGGTGATATTGAACTTGCCTCTGACCTTCAGTCTGCACCGCGCCTTGCGCTCTCCCCTCTCGACGACGGCGAACGAATAGCGGCCGTCATTGTATCGGATATCCTCGGCGCGATAGTCGCAATCGGCATAGCCGAAAGTCACGCATCGTACCCCCTTTGGACACAGCCCCGTGTCCGCCGTGCGGACGACAAGCGCGCCGCCGCGTTTGATGTTGCGGGCAAACTTGCCGAACGCGGCTTTGAGCTCGGCGAGGTCGCGATAGCAATCGGGGTGATCGAACGCAATCCCCAGTACCGCCGCGACGTCCGGTTTGAGCGCCAAAAAAGTGCGGTTGTACTCGCACGCCTCGGTGACAAACAGCTCGTCGCCGCCCGTCGACGCGCACTCGTCGCCGACGCAGTCGCCGCCGATATGCCCGACAAACTTGCGCCCCTCGGCGCGCAATATCGCGCACAGCATCGCCGTGGTCGTTGTCTTGCCGTGCGAACCGGCAATCGCAACCGTCTTGTCAAAAGATGACGCGACAAGCGCCAAAAACGCCTTCCTCTCCAAACACAGCGCCCCGGCTTCGCGCGCGGCGACAAGCTCGGGATCGTCTCTCGGAATCGCCGCGGTGTAGACTACGAGCGGCTTCGTCGCCGCAAACGCGGAGTCGTGTCCGCAATAGGCGCGTATCCCGTGAGCGACGAGCATGTCAAGCGCGTCGGAGCTCTCCCTGTCCGAACCGCTGACGTTCATCCCCCTCTCTTTGCATAGCAGCGCAAGCGACTTCATGCTGACGCCGCCGACGCCGATGAAATGTATATCTCTGTGATCGCAAAACATACCACATTATATGCGCGCAAAAGCGCGTCGTTCACCTCACCGCCGCGCCCGATGATTGGGTCACGCAAAACAACGGAGTGTAAACATATTGTTATATGGTTGAAAATATGGACAAAATCGGTCTGTTTGCGGCACATTTGAGCCGCATTTTCAAATTCGCGATCGCCAAAGAGCGCAAAAATTTGCGGTGATTTCGAAAATATACCGCAAAATCGTTGCCAAAACGTACGGCGCATTATATAATATGGACAAGTACTTTTTAGGAGTAAAGATATGCAACTGAGCAACATAAAGATCAGACTTGTCAACAAAGACGACGAACTTCTCAAAGCGGTCGCGTCGGTCGTCATCGACGATTGCTTCGCCGTGCACGACATCAAGATCATCAGCGGCAAAGCCGGGCTGTTCATCTCCATGCCCAGCCGCAGGACTCCCGACGGGCACTACCGCGACATCGCACACCCTCTCGACTCGGAGACGAGGGACCTGTTCTCCTCGGCGATCCTCGCCGCTTACGAAGAGGAAGTCAAAAACGCGCAATAAGCGAAACAAAACCGGACGCCTTTCGGGGCGTCCGATTTTTTATGCTCTTTTTTGTTCACAGCCGCTCGGTGCGGCGAACTTGCGGCGTCAATCCGCGCCGTACTTGACGATGCCGAACGCCTTGACAATTTCCATCACTATCACGGACACGAACGAAAACGCGACCGCAATCAGATAGCCCCACCACTCGACATAGACCATGCCGAACGCGCCGTTGACGCCGGGAACGAACACGACGAACGCAATCAACGCGACCGAGATGAGCGCAACGAGGTTCATGCGCCTGTTGCTGAACGGCCCTATCTTGAACAGCGAGCGGTCGGAACGCATGTTGTACGCGTGGACGATCTGCGACAGCGACAGCGTGATGAACGCCAACGTGCTTCCGCCCTCGATGCCGTGCCCCATGACGTTGTCGCCGATGTAGAAGGACAGCAACACCAATATCGAGAACAGCGCGCCTTGGAGCCCTATGACCAGACCGAACTTGTGAGCGAACAGTCCTTCGTTTTTGGGACGGGGCGGATGTTTCATCACGTCTTTTTCGACCGCTTCCATGCCCAGCGCGATCGCCGGCAGAGAGTCGGTGACAAGGTTGATCCAAAGCAATTGTATCGAGATGAACGGCGATTCGCGCCAAATCAGCATCGCGATGAACACCGAAAGTATCTCGCTGACGTTGGTGCTGAGCAAGAAGCCGACGACCTTCTTTATGTTGGCAAAGATGCCTCTGCCCTCTTTGACCGCGTCGACGATGGTCGCAAAGTTGTCGTCCGTCAACGTGACGTCCGCCGCGCCCTTTGCGACGTCGGTGCCGGTGATGCCCATCGCGCAGCCGATATCGGCGGCTTTGAGCGCCGGAGCGTCGTTGACGCCGTCGCCCGTCATAGAGACGACCTTGCCCTTTTTCTGCCACGCCTTGACGATGCGAATCTTGTTCTCGGGCGAGACGCGCGCGTAGACGGAGATGTGCTCTATGTTGGCGTCGAGCTCTTCGTCGCTCATCTCGTCCAATTGCGGACCGGTGAGCGCCATGTCGCCCTCGCGGAAGATGTCGAGCTGTTTGGCGATTGCCTGCGCGGTGACGACGTGGTCGCCGGTAATCATCACCGGCTTTATGCCTGCCTCGCGGCAAACCGCGACCGCAGCGGCAGCCTCGGGCCGCGGCGGATCGATCATGCCGACCAGGCCGATGAAAGTCAATTTGTCCTCGAGCGTTTCGGGCGTCGCCTCTTCGGGCAGCTTGTCGAGCACGCGATAGCCGACCGCCAATACGCGGAGCGCCTCGCGGCTCATCTCGTCGTTGGCGACCCTCGCCTTTTCGAGATCGCCGGCGACGCACAGCTTCGCCATCACGTCGAACGCGCCCTTTACGATCGCGACGTATTTGCCGTCCATCTCGTGAACGGTCGTCATCAATTTGCGGTCGGAGTCGAACGGCACTTCGGCGACGCGAGGATAGGCGGTGTTGAGCTTGACCTTGTCGTCGCCCGCCTTTGTCGCGGCGAGCACTATCGCCGTCTCGGTCGGGTCGCCGATGTGGGTCTCTTTGCCGCCCTCTATGACGACGGAACCGTCGCAACAGAGCGCGCCGTAATCGAGCAATTTGCGCACGTCGTCGCCCAAATTTGCGACGTCGAGATCGGCGACAGCGCCGCCATCGACGTACGTCTTGACGAGCGTCATCCTGTTTTGAGTCAATGTGCCCGTCTTGTCCGAACATATCACGGACGCGCTGCCCAGCGTCTCGACCGCCGGCAGTCGCTTGATGATCGCGTTCTTCTTGACCATGCGCGTGACGCCGATGGACAGCACTATCGTGATGATCGCGGGAAGTCCCTCGGGAATCGCCGAGACAGCCAGCGAGACCGCGACCATGAAGATCTCGAGCGGCGGGATGCTGTCGATCAAGCCGACGACAAACACGATTGCGCATGCGGCAAGCGCGACTATCCCCAGCCACTTGCCCAGTTTGGCGAGTTTTTGTTGCAGAGGCGTCGCCTCTTCCTTTTCACCTGCGAGCAGGTCGGCGATCTTGCCCATCTCCGTCTTCATGCCCGTGCCGGTGACAACCGCGGTCGCCCTGCCGTAGGTGATCGAACACCCCGAGAAGACCATGTTGCGGCGGTCGCCTATCGGCGCCTTGTCCTCGACGACGGCGTCCGAGTCCTTTTCGGACGGGACAGATTCGCCCGTCAGCGCGGATTCTTCCGATTTGAGATTGGCGCTGTCGACGAGCCTTGCGTCCGCCGGGACGAAGTCGCCCGCCTCGAGCTTGATGATGTCGCCCGGGACGACCTCGGTCGAGGAGATGACCGCCTCTTTGCCGTCGCGGATGACCTTTGCGTGCGGCGCGGACATGTTTTTGAGCGCTTCGAGCGCCTTTTCCGCCTTGTTTTCCTGCAACACGCCTATCACCGCGTTCATGATGACGATGAAGAAGATGAGAGCCGGCTCGATGAACTCCATCGGGTCTTCGCCGAAGCACGCGACGACGAGCGAAATGATCGCCGCGACGATCAAGATGATGATCATCACGTCTTTGAACTGTTCGAGAAAGCGGACGAAAAGACTCTTCTTTTTCTTTTCCGCCAGCTTGTTCTCGCCCACTTCGGCAAGTCGCTTTTGCGCCTCCGCCGCGCTCAGCCCCTTTGACGGGTCGACGCCGAGAGAATCGAGCAGCTCCTGCTTGTCTCTGCTGTGGTTTTCCATTGCTGTCTCCTTGCGGCGTCATGGGCGCCGCGCCCTTATCGTCTCAATATCTGTCCGCCGCAAGCAGCGAATACAGCTCGTTGTACACGGGCAGGTTGCAGCGATAGATCTTCTTGTAGACCCTGTTGTAGAACTGCAAATACCGCTCGTGATTTGCGGCGTCGGGCTGATAGACGGTCGTGACGCGCACCATCGCGTCGGACGCCTCTTTGACGTCTTTGTACACCCCCAAAGTCGTGAACGCGACGACAGCGCAGCCCAATCCGCTCGTCTCGTAAGTCTGCACCTTGTAGACGGGCATGCCGATGATGTCCGCCATGATTTTGCAGACGATTTCGCTCTGCGAGCCGCCGCCGGAGACCGCGACGCGCGTCACCTGATTGCCGGTGCGGCGCATCAAGTTCTCGAGCCCTTCGAACAGCGCGTAGCCCAAGCCCTCGATGATTGCGCGATAGATGTGCGCGCGCGTGTGCACGTCGTTGAAACCTATCATCACGCCCTTCGCCTGCGGAGTCTTGAGCCCCGGGCCCCAATAGGGCTGAACGAGCAAGCCGTCGCTGCCGACCGGCACTTTGTTCAACGTGTCGTCAAGCAATTTTTCCGCCGAAATGCCGAGACGCTCCGCCTCGTGCTGTTCGTAAAACGCGAATTGATCCCTAAACCACGAGACCATCCAAAAGCCGCGGAAGATCTGTATCTCGGGATTGTATTTGCCGTCGACGACCGACGTGTATGCCGGCATGAACGTCTCCGGCTCGACATATTTGTCCGTTGTCACCTCGACGGAAGCGGCGGTGCCCAGCGATATGCTGGCGACGTCTCGAGCGATTGCGCCGTTGCCGACAGTCTCGCAGACCTTGTCTGCGCCCGTCGCAATCACCGGTATGCCCTCGGCGATGCCTGTCGCCTCGCTCGCTTCGCGCGAGATTGCGCCTATCTTCTCTCCCGGGCGCACGAGCTCGCACATCTTGTCGATCGGACAGCCGAAGATGCAATAGTTGAGCGAGCGCTTGGTCATCCACTTGCGCTTTTTGTAATCGTAGGGGAAGCGCGCCGCCTGCCCCGCGGTCGAGTCGGCAAGCCTACCGGTCAACTTGAAGTGGTACCACGCGGTGGGCATGACAATCTTCGCCGTCCTTTGCCACACCTCGGGCTGGTTGACCCTGACCCAATTGGTGTAGCTGGTGCGGCGCTGCACGCGCACCACCTCGCCCATGCCGACTGCCGAATAGATGAATCTCTTCCAAAGCGGCAGCGGATCGGGGCACTCGACCTCGCGCTTGTCCATCCAAAGAATCGCGTCGCGCGTCGGCGCGCCGTCCTTGTCGAGGAAGAAAAGGGTGTTGCGGATGCTCGTCACGGTGACCGCGGCGACGTCTTTCCACCTGCCGCCCAACCTTTCTTTCAATTGTTTTGAGACGGCGCAAATCCCCGTCCAAAGTTCATTGATGTCCTTTTCCGCCCTATTGTCGTTCTTGGAGATGTACGGCAGCTCTTCTCTTCTCACCTTGTCGACGAGCTCGCCGCGGCAATCGAACGCCAGGGCGCGCGTACTCTGCGTGCCCACGTCGAAGACCAAGACGAGCCTGTTGTCGTCGTTCATCTGTTCTCCTCCAACTTTCTGTAATCTACTTTGCCAATCTGAGTGAGAGGCAATTTTTGCACAAAAATTATCCTTCGCGGCATGTTGTACTTGACCAACTTGGCGCCGATCTCGTCGCGCACCGTCCTCTCGACCGCCGCCTCGTCCGCTCCCTCTTCGGGCTGAACGTACAGCTTGACCGCCGCCTTGCCGTCATATTCGTCGGCGACCGCGCAGCAACGCTTGACGCCGCTCGCCTTGTTGACCACGTTCTCAATCTCCTGAGGGAAGACGTTGTGCCCCGAGATTTTGATCATCCTCTTCTTGCGGTCGACGAAATAGACGAATCCGTCCTCGTCAAGCCTGCCTATGTCGCCGGTGCGTATCCACCGTTTGCCGCCGTAGTCGAAAAACACCTTTGCGGTCGTCTCGGGGTCGTCGTAATAGCGCGTCATCGCCATATCGGTGCTGATACACAACTCCCCCTCCCTGCCTCGCGGCACGGGCACGCCGTCGTCGCCGAACGCCTCAAAAAACGTGTTTTCGACGGGCTTGCCAATCGAGCCGAGACGCTCTCTGCCGCACATGTTCACGCAGCATATACCTGCCTCCGTAAGTCCGTATCCCTCGTACAATTTTATGGGATTACCGACACGGGCAGCCAAATTGTCAAACTTGCGCCTTATGCTGTCCGACAGCCTGTCTCCGCCGCAATAGCAATATTTGAGGCGGCGCATGATT